>DUOR01000393.1 GCA_012838715.1 Actinomycetales bacterium | reverse complement strand
GGCCGGGCGGCGGCCCCCGGACCGCCGATCCCCGCCGCGGCCGCCACGCTCGGTCGCCCGGGAACGCGCGACGGTCAGGTGCGCCCGACGGCGATCGCGGGCGTCCTCCTCGTCGGTGCAGCCGGCCATCAGGTGCCGCAGTTCCGCGGTGTCGCCACCGACCCCGATCCATAAGGTGCGGCCCGAAAAGCTCCCCGCGCCACGCAAGTGGACGTCCAGGGGGCGGACGCCGCCGGCGGCGACGCCGATGTGCGCGGCCAGATCGTCCACCGACCCGTCGGGACGCTCCCCGTAGAAGGCCAGCGTGAGGTGCCACTGATCGGGGTCGGTCCAGCGGAGCAGCGGACCGTTGCCGTCGCGGATGGGGCGGAGGGCGGCGACCAGGTGTTCCCGGGCCTCCTCCGAAGGCCGAATCGAGGCGAACAATCTCATGGCGACAGGGTACGCGAGAGGCACGGAAGGTTAATTCAGAAAACCGACAACAGCAAAAGGCTGCACCGGAAATTGTATTTAATCTGCGGCGAAAGTAATCGCGTTCATCCGATTGTGAACCAAGTCACTCTCTCAGGTTTCTTAAATGAGACCGGGGTCACAAAAACGCGGTTGCCCAGGGGGTATCACATTTTACCCCTAGCACTCTTCAGAATTGTTTAGGTGTTGCTCAGGCACCTTAGAATCCGAAGTGTGATTGGGGTGACCCCCCAGTGTGATCGGGGCGACCCCCCGATTTTCCAGGAGCCTTCGTTTTACTCCGAAAGAGCAGGACATGTCAGATACCACCCGAGTGCCGGAAAGCGGCCCGACCGAGGAGCAGTGGATCCAGGTCGCCGACTCGAAGGAGTTCCGCGAACTGCGCAGCACCTTCCGCGGCTTCGCTTTCCCGCTGTTCATCGCCTTTATCGTCTGGTACGTCGCGTACATCGTCGTCGCGACGTTCCTCCCCGACTTCGTCTCCATCAAGCTGTGGGGCCAGATCAACGTGGGCATGGCGCTGGGCGCCGCACAGTACGTGACCACCGCGCTGGTCACGTGGGCGTACATCCGCTTCGCCGACAACAAGCTGGACCCCGCGTCCGAGCGCATCCGCGACCTGATGGAGGGTCAGACCCCGCAGGCCGAGGAGGTCCGCTAAATGAGCACGTTCAACTTCGCCCAGGAGACCGTCGAGACCGGTAACCCGATTCTCAACATCTCCATCTTCATCATCTTCATCGTGGTGACGCTAACCGTCGTCATCCGCGCGACCCGCAAGACCTCGCAGAAGGGCACCGACTTCTACACCGGCGGCGCCTCCTTCTCCGGCACCCAGAATGGCCTGGCCATCGCGGGCGACTACCTCTCCGCCGCCGCCTTCCTCGGCGTCACCGGCGCCATCGCCGTCAACGGTTACGACGGCTTCCTGTACTCCGTCGGCTTCCTCATCGCGCTGCTCGTGGCGCTGGTCCTGGTCGCCGAGCCGCTGCGCAACACCGGCCGCTTCACCATGGCCGACGTGCTGTCGTTCCGCCTGAAGCAGAAGCCGGTCCGCACCGCGGCCGCCATCTCCACCCTGGCGATTTCGCTGTTCTACCTGGTCGCGCAGATGGCCGGCGCCGGTGGCCTCGTGGCCCTGCTGCTCGGCCTCCCCGGTGGCCTCGCGCAGGCCGGCGTCGTCGCGCTCGTCGGCGTCCTCATGATCGTCTACGTCCTCGTCGGCGGCATGAAGGGCACCACCTACGTCCAGATGATCAAGGCCGTCCTCCTGGTCGGCGGTTCGGTCATCATCGCCCTGCTGACCTTCTGGGCCGTCGGCGGCGGCATCAACGCCGTCCTCGAGGAAGCCGTCGCGAACCACCCGCAGGGCGACGCCATCCTCGTCCCGGGCCTGCAGTACGGCGAGAACACCCTCACCAAGATCGACTTCATCTCCCTGGGCCTGGCCCTGGTCTTCGGTACCGCCGGTCTCCCGCACGTGCTGATGCGCTTCTACACCGTCCCGACCGCCCGCGAGGCGCGCCGCTCGGTGACCTGGACCATCGGCATCGTCGCCCTGTTCTTCTTCCTGACCGTCATCATGGGCTACGGCGCCGCCGCGCTCGTCGGCGTCGA
Source organism: Actinomycetales bacterium (assembly GCA_012838715.1). Taxonomy (GTDB): domain Bacteria; phylum Actinomycetota; class Actinomycetes; order Mycobacteriales; family Mycobacteriaceae; genus Corynebacterium. Next base: position 733 of record DUOR01000393.1, on the reverse strand, counting down.
CCAGATCATGGCCGCGCCGGGTGGCGTCAACTCCGCCGTGCTGCTGCTGTCGGCCCGGGTCGGCGGCACCATCTTCATGGCCATCATCTCCGCCGTCGCGTTCGCCACCATCCTGGCGGTCGTCGCCGGCCTGGCCATCACGGCCTCCGCCTCCGTCGCGCATGACCTGTACAACAACGTCATCCGCAACGGCCAGGCCACGGAGCAGGAGCAGGTCCGCATCTCCCGCATGACCGTCGTGGTCATCGGCGTGCTCGCCATCGTGATGGGCATCGGCGCCATGGGCCAGAACATCGCGTTCCTGGTCGCCCTGGCGTTCGGCATCGCCGCCGCGGCGAACCTGCCGACCATCATCTACTCGCTGTTCTGGCGCCGCTTCAACACCACCGGCGCGCTGTTCTCCATCTACGGCGGCCTGCTGATTTCGATCATCCTGATCATCTTCTCCAAGGCCGTGTCGGGTGCCCCGACCGCCATGCTGGGCGAGAACATCGACTTCGCCATCTTCCCGATGAAGAACCCGTCGATCATCGCAATCCCGGCCGGCTTCCTGCTGGGCATCATCGGCACCTACATCGGCAAGCCGGACAACTTCCCGGGCCTGCGCGCCGAGATGGAAGTCCGTTCGCTCACCGGCATCGGTGCGGCGACCGCGGTCGAGCACTAACCGACCCGGTCCCGCCGGGCCACCGCCCGGCGGCGCCCCGCACGCGAACCCCGAACCGCCCCGTCC
>DUOR01000035.1 GCA_012838715.1 Actinomycetales bacterium | reverse complement strand
GGCGGGGCCACCGCCGCGAGCCGCAACAGCTAGTTCACCGCGCTTTCCGACGCGCCGAGCCGCGGCCGTCGGGAAGCACCACCGCCAGTCCGCCACGGGCCCGGCCCCCGACCGCAGGGGCCGGGCCTGTGGCGCGTCCGCGGTTTACGGCGGACACTGGGGGCATGATCACCGACGCGACTTACCCCGACGTGTACCGTGCCGCCGACGACCGGTACTCCTCCGACGACGCGATGCCGTACCGCCGCTGCGGCGCCTCCGGCCTGAAGCTGCCCGCCGTGACCGTGGGCCTGTGGCACAACTTCGGCACCGACCGCGCCTTCGACACGCAGCGCGCCATCGTGCGGCGCGCGTTCGACCGCGGCGTCACCCACTTCGACCTGGCCAACAACTACGGCCCGGACAAGGGCACCGCCGAACAGGCCATGGGCCGCCTGCTGGCGACGGACCTGAAGCCCTACCGCGACGAGCTCATCCTCAGCTCAAAGGCCGGCTGGGACATGCAGGGCGGGCCGTACGGATTCGGTGGCTCGCGGAAGTACCTCGTGGCCAGCTGCGACGCCTCGCTGCGGCGCATGGGCGTGGAGTACGTGGACATCTTCTACCACCACCGCCCCGACCCCGAGACCCCCATCGAGGAGACCATCGCCGCCCTGGACTTCCTCGTCCGCAGCGGCCGCGCCCTGTACGTCGGCGTCAGCTCCTACTCCGCGGCCCTGACCCGCCGCGCGCAGGCGGTGGCGCGGGAACTGGGGACGCCGCTGCTCATCAACCAGCCCAGCTACTCCATGTTCAACCGGTGGGTGGAACGGCCGGGTGGCACGGATGGTGCGGGCGAGGCCGACGCGGGTGCGGGTGCCGACGGTGATGGCGCGGGCGGGGCGGACGAGTCACCCTCGCTCCTCGACTCCTGCCGCGACAACGGCCTCGGCGTCATCGCGTTCTCCCCGCTGGCGCAAGGGCTGCTCACGGACCGTTACCTCGACGGCATCCCCGCCGACTCCCGCCTCGGCGCGGGCAAGATGAACCGCGCCTTCCTCGCCGAGGACACGCTCGCGTCCATCCGCGCCCTCAACGACATCGCCGCCGGCCGCGGCCAGTCCCTCGCCCAGATGGCCATCGCGTGGGTGCTGCGCCGCCCCGAGGTCACGTCCGCGCTCATCGGCGCCAGCTCCGTCGCGCAGCTCGACGACAACCTCGACGCCGTGCGGAACCTCGACTTCAGCGACGAGGAGCTCGCCGCCATCGACGCCCACGCCGTCGACCGCGGCATCAACCAGTGGGACCGTGCGACGGCGTCGGTAAGCGAATAACGCACATCACACCCGCTTGCATTGCGGGCAAAGTTGCACGCGGTGTACATTTGCACTTCGTGACCGATTCCCATGCCGCCGACTGCGGCCTCCGCGAGCTCAAGCGTCGCCGTACCCGAAGAAACATCGAGGACGCGGCGCTCGAACTCGTCTCCGAGCGCGGGTTCGACGACGTCACCGTCGAGGACATCTGCGCCGCGGCGGAAGTCAGCCGGCGCACGTTCTTCAACTACTTCGCGTCCAAGGAAAGCGCCGTGTTCGGCCCGGGCCCCCTCGTTTTCGGCGACGACGTCGCCGACGAATTCGCCCGCACCGAGCACGACCACCCGCTCAAGGCATTGCTGCGGCTCATCGAGGACGGGCTGGCCACGCCTCCCGACGAGGACGACGACCTCCCCGACCGCCTCGAACGCCACCGGGCGAAGCGGCGGCTGCGCAGGGACATCGTCACCGGCACACCATCGCTGTTGGCGGCGGCGCTCATCGGCCGGGCGGAAACCATCCGCCGCGTGACCGTGGCCGTCACCGACAACCTCCAACGGTTCCCGGGGTCCCGGCGCATGCCGGACATACCGCCCGAACTGGAGGCGTCCCTCATCGCCGGCCTCATCCGCGAGGCCGTGTGGTTCGCCACCATCCATGACCTCGACCTCGACGACGGCGACCCCGTCCACAGGTCCGCCGAGCTGATCACCCGTTTCGCAAAGGAGCTGACATGGTGAACGCACGTCCCGCCCACGACGACGCATCCGCGCGCGACGCCGCCCTGACCGGATCGGCCGCCGACCCCACCGACGCCGCCCACGCCGCCAACGCCACCAACCCGACCGACCCCACCGTCCCTGCGGAGCAGAGCCCGGCCGCCGACCCCGCCGCCCCGGCCCCCGCCGCGACGGTCGAGGCGAACCGGTCGCACCTGGGCCTGATTTTCGCGTCCCTCATCCTGGCGATGCTGATGAGCTCGCTGGGCCAGATGATTTTCGCGACCGCCCTGCCGACCATCGTCGGCGAACTCGGCGGCGTCGATCACATGACCTGGGTGATCACGGCGTTCCTGCTGGCGCAGACCGTGGCACTTCCCATCGTCGGCAAGCTCGGCGACATGATCGGCCGGAAGGGCATCTTCCTCTTCGGCATCGCCGCATTCGTGGTGGGTTCGGTGCTGGGCGCCATGGCCACCGACATGACGCTGCTCATCGTGGCGCGCGCGGTGCAGGGCTTCGCGGGCGGCACGCTGATGGTGTCGTCGCAGGCGATTATGGCGGAGGTCGTGTCGGCGCGTGAGCGCGGCAAGTACATGGGCCTCATCGGCGCCGTCTTCGGCGTGTCGTCGGTGCTGGGGCCGGTGCTCGGCGGCTGGTTCACCGACGGCCCGGGCTGGCGCTGGGGCCTGTGGATCAACGTGCCGCTGGGCCTCATCGCGCTGTTCACCGCCGCGCGTTACCTGCGCCTGCCGGTGCGCCCCGCGACCGGCGACTTCGACTGGCTGGGCACGGCGCTGATGGTGGTCGCGTCGTCGTCGTTGATTCTGACGACGACCTGGGGCGGCACCCAGTACGCGTGGGATTCCGCGATGATCCTGGGGCTCATCGTCACGTCGATCGTGTCGTGGGTGCTGTTCGTGGCGGTGGAGCTGCGGGTGAAGAACCCGCTGGTGCCGATGCGCCTGTTCCGCAACCGCAACTTCGTCCTCACCACCCTCGCCGGCCTCGCCATGGGCGTGAGCATGTTCGGCACGATGGCCTACCTGCCCACCTACCTGCAGATGGTCCACGGCATGTCCCCGACCGCCGCCGGCCTGATGATGATCCCCATGATGGTCGGCCTCATCGGCACCTCCTCGACCGTCGGCTTCATCATCAGCCGCACCGGCCGCTACAAGTGGTACCCGGTCGCCGGCATGGCCATCGTCACCGTCGCGATGTTCCTCATGTCGCGGATGACCGCGGACACCGCCATCGCAATCGTCGGCGCGTACCTGTTCATCATGGGCTTCGGCCTGGGCCTGGCCATGCAGGTGCTGGTGCTCATCGTGCAGAACTCGTTCCCCCTGCGCGTCGTCGGCACCGCCACCGCCGCGAACAACTTCTTCCGCCAAATCGGCGGCGCCATCGGCTCCTCCGTCGTGGGTGCGCTGTTCATCCACCGCATGCAGGAACTTCTCACCGATCGCTTGCCGACGGCCATGGCGGACATCGAGCCGGACGCCCTCGACGCCGCCACGGGATTCGGGCCCGAGGACCTCTCCACGCTGACGCCCGCCATCCTGGAACGCCTCCCCGGCCCCATCCACGACGTTGTGGTGAGCAGCTACAACGACGGCCTCGCGCCCGTGTTCCTCATGCTCGTCCCGCTGATGGGCTTCGCCGCCCTGGTGCTCGCCTTCGTCCGCGAGGACAAGTTGAAGGAGACCGTCGAGTAGGTCCGCGCCGGCGCCGCCCACCGGCGCGCGTGCCCGTCGGAGTCCGTGGCCACCGGCGTCCGTGCCCACCGGCGCCCCGATGATGCGCCCAGCACCCCGCCGGCGCCCCGATGATGCGCCCGGCACCCCGTCGGCGCCCG
>DUOR01000392.1 GCA_012838715.1 Actinomycetales bacterium | reverse complement strand
TTCGTCGGGCCCGGCTAAGGCCCAATCGCGGCCCGTCACGTCCCAACCACGTCCAAAACCGCGGCTCGCCACGAAGGTCACATGCGCCACACTATTCACATTCGTCACATTTGAACGTTATGCTGGATCTCCATCGTCCAATTGCCGTGACCTGCAAGGAGCGCCCATGTCGAAGTCCCGAATCCCCCAGCAGTCCCAGGTCATCCCGCCGCGCAATGGTGCGGGTGCCAATTGTGCGGACATCGACGGCGACCGCGGCAACTCCGCGACCCGCTCCGGTCTCGCGCGCAAGGGGGCGTTCCGCTCCGCCATCGCGCTCTCCGTCGTCGCACTGTTCGGCGCGGGCTACTTCGCGGGGCAGGTGCTGCCGGTGGGCGGCGACGGCGCCCGCGACCTCGGCGCCATCCCGATGGTCGCCGGTTCGTCCAGCCTGCTGCCCGGTTCCATCTCCGCCGATCAGATTGGCCGCAGCGCCGACGATCGTGACGCCGACTCCGGCCGCTCCGCCGACGCTGCCCAGGACCGCGCCGCCACGGATCGCGCCGCCGCGAACCGCGACCCCGACCGCTCCGCCGGCGCCGACGATCGCCCCGCCACCATCGGTGGCGACGACGCGGACCGCACCACCGGTGGCCGCGCCACCGCCGACGGCAGCAGTGAGCGCGATTGGGTGCTGCAGGGCGACGTCATCGAGATCGCGGGCGAGGAGGTCCTCGTCTGTGCGACCGGCAACGGCTTCGGCATCAGCCACATCGGCACCACGCTGAGCGAGGGCGCCGACGGTGAGGCCACCCGCGCCGAAACGGACCGCCTCTGCGCCACCGCGTTCACCGTCGTGGGCGGGCTGGTCCTCTCGGGCGCCGGCCAGGGTTCGATGCTCGAGGAGGAGCGCGACGTCGCCATCGGCGCCACCTCCGCCACGTGCGTGCCCGTCGAGGACGAGGACAAGGTCCTCCGCTGCACCGCCAACGACGACTCCCTCGTCACCGTCTGGTCCGTCGCGCCCTAAGTCCGCCGGCTGCCCCGCCGTCCCCGCCGCGAGTCCGTCCCGATAATCCGCGCTGCGCGGCCCCGGTCTCCGCGGTCCCTGCGCCGCACTTCCCCGGGAGCTTTCCGACGGGCGGATGCCGCGGCGAAAACGTCGGCAAGCAACCCCTTCCCGGGCCCGCGGAAAGCGGGCGGCGGGAAGAGAGGGGGTGCTCTCGTGACAAAATCGACATACACTCGGGGGTGTCGCCCTCGGTGGCGCCCGTCACGCCCGGAAAGCACCAGGTCACTGGCGTAAGCGGGTAGGCGGGGCCGGAACACGGCGCCATTCGGGGGAACGTGGTTAACCGATCGGGCATGCGAAAGGGACGGTGGACGATGCTCGACATTTTGTACATCAGCGGTACGAACATGGGCATGTCGCGCATGGCCGAGGGACTCACCCGGCAGGCGTCGCCCGACGTGGCGGTCCTGTCCGCCGGCGTGAACGTCGACCCGGGGGCCCGCGGCGTCGACGAGGATGCCCGCGTCGCCTGCGCCGAGCTCGGCGCCCGCTGCGACGGCGACCCCGTGCAACTCACCCCGTCGCTCGCGGACAAGGCGAAGGTCATCGTCGTCCTCGGCGACGTCGACATCAGCGAGCACGTCGCCCCCGAGCTCACCGTCGTGCGCTGGGACATCCCCGACCCCGCCGACCACGGTCTCGGGGGCGTCGACCGCTACCGGACGGTGCGCGAGTCGCTGCGGGACCGCATCCGGATGCTTCTCGACGAACTGGGCATCGGCTTCAACTCCTGACCGGCCACCGCAACTCCCGACCGGCCACCGCGCCCGGGCGCGCGGACCCGCGGAGGGTGGGCCTAGGATGGGTAGTCATGAAAAAGGCACCTTCTCTGCGGCGGTCGATGATGAAGCTCGTCGGCCGTTCGCTGACCCCGAACCGCCTGCGTTTCCTGCTCAACGGCTGGCCGCCCCTGTTCGCGCAGGGCATCCGCATCACCCACATCGCCGATGACTGGTCGCGCGGCCGCCTGGAGCTGAAGCTCAACCGGTTCATCGCGAACATGCACGGTGCCGCATTCGGTGGCTCCCTCTTCTCCATGACCGACGTCCTGTTCGGCGTGCTGGTCATGCAGCGGCTGGGCACCGACAAGTACGAGGCGTGGACCCGCACCGGCTCCTTCGAGTACATCCGCCCGGGCAGCCGCGGCACGTACCTCGAGGTCGAGGTCAGCGACGAGCTCATCGAGCGCATCCTGGCGGAAACCGACGGCGGCTTCTCCACCGTCGTGCCGTACACCTCCGTCATCCGCGACAAAAACGGCGGCATCGTCGGCATCGGCCAGCAGGATTTGTACGTCCGTCGCCGTGGCCGCGGGAAGCCGCCGGCCAACCCGGCGCAGCTGGAGCACGTCGCCGGCGAGAACCTCATCGCCGCCGGCCGCACCCTGGCGCGCATGGGCCTGCGCGGCGAAGCCAACCGCGACCGCCTCGTCCGCCAGGAACGCATCGCCCGCCGCTGCATCCGCCCCGAGGCCGTCGCCGTCGCCTGGCTCGACGGGGTGCTCGACCGCGGTCACCTCTACGCGGAGGATCTGCGCGCCGCGGGGCTTCCCGACGTCGTGATGGACGCCCTGACCCTGCGCGACCCGGGCCCCGAAGCGCAGTCCCTCATCGACGAGGTCACCGAGGCCCGCGAGTCCCTGGACAAGTACTGACCCGCTGACCGGGCGCCGACCCGCTGGCGTCCAACCGCCCACCTGCGGCCGCTCGCCCGCTCCCGCCCATCTGCGGCCGCCCATCCCTGCGCGTACCGTGGTGAACGCCGGTGACAAAACCGCGCTGGTTGCCACGACATGACTGGAAGGTGCCGGATATGGGCGCGACGTTCGCGGATCAGCTTGTGGGGAAATTGGTGGCGCAGGGGGTGCGCCGCATTTACGGGCTCGTGGGCGACAGCCTGAACCCGATCGTCGACGCGGTGCGCCGCACCGACGGCATCGAGTGGGTGCACGTCCACCACGAGGAGTCGGCGGCGTTCGCGGCCGGCGCCGAATCCCTGATGACCGGTGAGCTGGCGGTGTGCGCCGGGTCGTGCGGCCCGGGCAACCTGCATCTGCTGCAGGGCCTCTACGATTCGCACCGCAACGGGGCGAAGGTGCTGGCCATCGCGTCGCACATCCCGTCGGCGAACATCGGTTCGTCGTTCTTCCAGGAAACCCATCCGGAGCACCTGTTCGCGGAATGCTCCGGTTACTGCGAGATGGCCAACTCGGCCGCCCAGGGCGCGGACATCCTGCACAACGCCGTGCAGTCGACGCTCGCCGGAAACGGGGTGTCGGTGCTGGTCATCCCGGGCGACGTCTCCTCGGAGGACGAGGTGGAGTCGACGCTGCTGGATTCGGTCGCGACGGCGGCCCGGGGCGTCGTCAAGCCCAACGCGGCGCAGGTGGACGCGCTCGCCCGCGCCCTCAACGAGGCGGAGACGGTGACGCTGCTGGTCGGCGCCGGCGCGTGGGACGCGCGCGACGAGGTGCTGGAGCTGGCGGCGCGGCTGCGGGCGCCGGTGGGGCACTCGCTGGGCGGCAAGGACATCATCCAGTACGACAACCCCTTCGACGTGGGCATGTCGGGGCTGCTCGGTTACGGCGGGCTGCAGGAGTCGATGGAGAAGGCCGACCTGCTGCTGATGGTGGGCACGGACTTCCCGTACTCCGATTTCCTGCCGACCGGCAACGTCGCCCAGATCGATTCCAATGCGGCGAATCTGGGGCGGCGCACGACGGTTCGCACGCCCGTTCACGGCGACGCCGGCGAAACCCTCCGCGCGGTGCTGCCGATGGTCGCGGACAAGGCGGGCACCGGCGCCGACAAGTTCCTCGAGCGGATGCTGCGCCACCACGAGAAGGAACTGTCCCGCGTCATCGAGGCGTACACCGAGGGCGCCGAAGAGATGACCCCGATCCACCCGGAGTACGCGGCGCGGGTCCTCGATGAGCTCGCCGCCGACGACGCCGTGTTCACCGTCGACACCGGCATGTGCAACGTGTGGGCCGCGCGCTACGTCACCCCGAACGGCCGCCGCCGGCTGCTGGGCTCGTGGCGCCACGGCACGATGGCGAACGCGCTGCCGCACGCCATCGGCGCGTCGGCCGCGGACCCGGGCCGGCAGGTCATTTCCATGTCCGGCGACGGCGGCCTGTCGATGCTCCTCGGCGAGCTGCTGACCGTGCGCCGCGCCGGGCTCCCCGTGAAGACCGTCGTGTTCAACAACTCCTCCCTGGCGATGGTGAAGCTGGAGATGCTCGTCGCCGGCATGCCCGACCACGGCACCGATCACGACGACGTCGATTTCGCCGCCGTCGCCGCCGCCCTGGGCATGCGGTCGGTGCGCATCACCGACCCGAAGCGCCTGCGCGAGCAGCTGTCCGTCGCGCTTGCGGAGGAGGGGCCCGTCCTCATCGACATCGTCACCGACGCCGACGCGCTGTCCCTGCCGCCGGACATTTCCCTCGAGCAGGTCGGCGGGTTCGCCAAGGCGTCGGTCCGCACCATCCTCGATGGCGGCGTGGGCAAGATGGTCGAGCTGGCGCGCGCGAACCTCCGCAACATCCCGCGGCCCTAGGCCGCCGGCGCCCCGCGGGGTGGCCGGGCGCGGGGTGGCCGGTCAGTCGTCGGCAAGCAGTTGCGCGATGAGCTTTCCGACGCCGTGATCATGCGGCTGGCGCGGATGCGGCACCCCGCGGCCCAGGGCATCCTCCAGGCGGATGGTGCGGGCGGCGGCGTACTCGTCGCGGGTGACGGCCGAGCTGGCCGGGACGACGCGATCGATGTCGGTGACCAGGTCAATCCAGTCGGGCCCGGGCGTCAGGCCCGCGATGGCGGGCGCCACGCCATGCTCGCGCAGCTGCATCTGATCCGCGAGCGCCGGGCCGAACAGCGCCCGCGGCCATGCCTTGTGCACCCACCGCGGCTTGGGGAATCCGCGGTGATCCCCGGAGACGCACACGACCCGGCGGATCGAATTCGGCGGCAGGGGAGCGGGCGCGCGGGCGTCCGCGGAGGGGACGGTCGTGGCGGGACGGCCCGGCGGCGGGGAATCCGCGGGGCCGTCGGCCATCTGGCCGAGGGGCGTGCCCAGGTGGCCGAGGACCTCGGCGAAGGGGACGTGGCCGTCGCCGCGCAGCATCGCCGCCACGAGCATCCCCGCCAGCAGTCCGCCCTGCGAATGGCCGACGAGATCCACCTGGTCGGCGCCCGTTTCCTCGAGGACCCGCCGGACGATGCCGGTGACCTCCGCATAGTTGTCCAGCAGGGGGCCGGTGCCGCGCTCGCCGTAGGTGGGCGCCGCGACGACGCGGCCCCGCGCCAACATCAGCGTCGCCAGATGTCCCCAGTTGCCGCCGCTGGCCACCGTCCCATGCAGGCACACGACCGGCGGTCCGGCGGCAGTGGGGGCGCCGGGCGGCGTGGGGCCGGCTGCGGTGGGGCTGGCTGCGGTGGGGCCGGTTGCGGTGGGGCCGGTTGCCGCGGGGTCGGCGCCCGCCGACCCCGCGGGCGCCGAAAGATCGAAGACCCCCGGCGGCAACTCGCCCTGCAGGGGGAACTTGAGCAACAGCGGCTTCATCGGATTCCGGGGCCCGTCCTAGTCGCCGGGGGATTCTTCGTCGCGATCGCCGGTGCCGTCGGCCCCATCGAAGCCATCTTCGTTCGAGTGGCCGTGCGGGGCGCCCGCATCGTCGTCGCGGGGGTTCGCGCCGCCGTCGCCGTCGCCCTGGTTCGCGACCTCGACGGCATCGGCGTCCGAGGAACCGTCCATCGGTTCGTTGTCGGCCTCGCCGCCAATCGCCTCGTCCCCGAGGCCGTCGTCGACGGAACCGTCACCGTCACCGTCGCCCGAGCCTGAATCTCCGGAGCCCGAATCTCCGTCGTCATCGTCGGAGGAGCTCCGGCCCCACTTGAACTTGCCGCCCGAACCCCGCGATTCCGCCAACCCCTGCAGGCCGCTCAATCCGGCGCGCTCCGCCCAATCGGAGAATCCCTCGCGGTACATGAACGCCGCCAACAGGGACGCGAAGCTGGTCAGGTTGGCGCCACCTTCGTCGAAGTCGTCCTCGTAATGCAGGGGATCCTCCGGGTGGCGGCCGAGGTCCTCGTCGGAAAGCGAATCACCGGCGGCACCGTCGGCGTCACCGCCATCACCCGCGCCATCGCGTGCCCCCGCATCATCGCCGGCACCGTCATCCGAATCGCGCGACGACTTGCCGCCTAGGAAAAGGCGACGCTCCGTCGGCTCATCCTCCGCGAGGAACGCCGCCCCCGCGAAGGACTCGTTGACCAGCTTCAGCAGCTCCTCGCGGACAATCGCCCGGACGCGGCGGTCCGTCGCCGTGTGCTCGTGCAGCACCACGGCCTGCGGGAACAGGTCCTGAATCCAAATGTTGTTGACCGTCCCCTGCCCACCATCGTCGAGGAAACACGACGACGGAGGGTTAATCAGCTGATCCGTGCGGCTCGCGATGCAGGAATACGTCACGCCCGGCGCCGTCACGTCGGCCTGCGCGATGCTCTCCAACATCGGCGACCCCGTCAGCTGCTCAATCCCCGACGTCCCCCAATAACTCTGGACGAAATTGTTCACCAGATTGCGCGTCCCCGGAATGCGCAACAGGCCCGCCGCCACCCCACCCAACGACGTGCCGTGGTTCGGCGCAGCCAGGCACACCACATGCCGGGTCATATGGGAATTGCGGAACGACAGCAACGTCGCCAACAGACCACCCTGCGAATGCCCGACGATAATCGCCCGCCGGCCACCCGTCGCCGCCAACACCTGATCGATGTACGCCGACAACTGATCCAACGACTCCGACAGCGGGCCCGTCGCCCGGTACCCGTAGTCCGGTGCGAACACGGCCCAACCGTCCTTGCGCAGCTCCCCGCCGAGGTCCTCCCACACCCCCTTCGCATGGCCCGTGCCATGAATCATCACCACGGGCCACGGCCGCTTCGGCGTCACTTTCGCGCGCCAGTCATCCTCGAATACGCCGCGCCGCGCCCGGAAGGTCGCGTACGGGACCGGTGTCGACGAGGGTTCCGTCATTACGCGAGATCCGTGGTCCCCAACGCCTCGCGCAGACGATTCGCGGCGTCGTCCATCTTGTCCTCATCGGGATTCCGGTTGATGTTCGCCAGGCTGTACCCCGACATGTCCGAGGCCGGGAACACGTGGATGTGCGCGTGCGGCACCTCGAAGCCGGCAATCATGTAGCCCGCCCGCGGCGCATCGAACACCTCGATGATGGCGTTGCCGACCTTCTGCGCCACCTCATTCATGCGCGCCCACAGCGCCGGATCCGCGTCGGTCCACTTGTCCACTTCCTCCACCGGAATGACCAGCGTGTGGCCGTACGCCACCGGCTCGATGGTCAGGAACGCCACGACCTTGTCGTCGCGGTACACGAAACGCCCCGGAAGCTCGCCATTGATGATTTTCGTGAAAACAGTGCCCATGGGCCCAGGGTAGCGACGATCCGGAGGCCCGTGCAGCGTTTGCGCCACCTCCCGCGATGTGCCGCCGCGGTCCGCGCGCGTGCCCTTCGCCCACTCCGCGCGCGGGTTCATCCACAGCCGCCGATTCATCCACGGCTTGCCGACGCCGCCCGCCTCCCC
>DUOR01000391.1 GCA_012838715.1 Actinomycetales bacterium | reverse complement strand
GGCTCGCGCAGCCGGCCAGGGCGATGGAGCCGATGATCGCGGCCGCCGACACCGCGCCGACCGCGCGCCGCGACACATCGTTGCTGTCCGGCCGTCCGTCACTTTCCGGCGCCACGTTGCTTTCCGACGCCACGTTGCTTTCCGACGCCGCCACCGACAGCGAGCGGGCCATTCTGCGGTCGCCTTGGGCGCCCCGTAGAATCCGGGTGTTGCGCCCGGTGGTGGTTTTCCGGGTGGCCGGTGCCCGCATAGCCGTTGCTCCTCGTCGTAATCAGTGCGTATCCGGCATTTTCCGTGCCGGTCACGTGTCCGTCGCGGCCCCGTGGGGCCGGACCTGACGTCGCCAGGCTACCCCCGACAGGAGGCAATCGTGGTGCAGTCCCCCCGCCCGAATCCGCGGCAGAACCTGGGCGCCGGTTCCTCCCGGGGCGCCGCCGATGCCCGCGCCAACGCCACCCGAAACGCCAATTCCCGTGCGAACCCCGTCCGCAATGGCCTGCGGTCCAGGGCGGGGGGCAACGGGCGGAATGCGGGTGAGGCGTCGTCGGCAAGCAACCGCGGCGACGTGCCGTTGCGGCCGCGTCCCGTGTCGGAGGCGATGCGCGACTGCGGGGTGTACGTCGACGGCAACCGGGTGCCCGGGGAGTTCGACCACCGCAGTGCGCTGGAGGAGGTCAAGACGCGGGGCGAGGGGTTCGTGTGGCTGTCGCTGTCGCGTCCCGACGCGACGCAGATGGACGCCATCGCCGAGGAGTACGGCCTGCACGAACTGACCGTCGAGGATGCGCTGACGCACCGGCAGCGGCCGAAGGTGGAGCTGCACGACGACCATCTCGTGTTCGTGCTGCGATCCATCCACTACTCGCCCGAGGGCACCTCGCAGGACCACAACGAGAAGATCGACACCGGGCAGCTGCTGATGGTGCTGGGCCGAAACTACATCCTGACCATCCGGATGGGCATGCCCAGCGACGACATGAACCGCCTGGCCGAGCGCGTCGACGAGGACCCGGAGCTGCTCCAGCCGGGGCCGGCGGGTGTGCTGTGGGCGCTGACCGACCTTCTGGTCGACAATTACCTCCGCACGGTGCAGCAGCTGGAGGACCTCGTCGAGGACATGGAGGATGAGGTTTTCCGGCCGACGTACACGACGGACATCGAGGACGTGTACATCCTCAAGCGCGAGATCCTGGAGATGCGCCACGCCATCGACCCGCTGACGACGGCGCTGCGCACCCTCATGGGCCTGCGCGGCCAGCTGATGCCGAAGGTCGTGCGCCGCTACCTTTCCGACGTCCTCGACCACCAGCTCATCGCCGCCGACATGGTTCAGGGCTTCGACGACCGCCTCTCGGCGCTCATCGACGCGGCAGCCGTGAAAATCCAGCTGCAGCAGAACACGGACATGCGCACCATCTCCGCCTACGCGGCCATTCTCGCCGTGCCGACGGCGTTGGCCGGCATCTACGGCATGAACTTCGACTTCATGCCCGAATTGCATTGGGAGTACGGCTATTACGTGGTGCTCGGCGTGATGGGCGTCGTCGTCGCTTTCCTGGTGTGGCTGCTGCGCCGCAACAAGTGGCTGTAGCGGGCGCGTAGCGCGGGGCGGGCGGGTGCGCGCTCCCCCGCCGTGCTTTCCGACGCCTACAGGTTCCGGCGCGCCAGAATGTTCCGCGCCTTCTCGGCGGTCTTGGGGTCGCAGAGGATGTCGTAGCGTTGCGCCACGATTTCGGTGGTCGACGCGAAGTCGCGGCGGCCCTGCTGCATGCCGTACGGGACGGCGGCGAGGACGATGCCGAAGACGGCGCCCGCGACGACGCCGACGACCAGCGGCGCCACCCAGTTCGGGTTGAACAGGCCGAGGAGCAGGCCGAAGAACAGGCCCAGCCACACGCCGTACAGGGCGCCGCCGCCGATGACCTTGCCCCAGGTCAGGCGGCCGACGACGCGCTCGACCTGCATCAGGTCGACGCCGACGATGGTGAGGTCGCTGACGGGGAATTCATTGCGGTCGCTGAGTTCGTCGACGGCGGCCTGCGCCTGCGCGTACGTGGGGAAACTGCCGACCGGCCAGCCTTCGGGGGGCTCGGGGGTTCCGCGGCCGTAGCTGCGGTTGGCGGGGCGGTTGGGCATGGTCATTCGTGCGGCTCCTGCTGGTGGCGGGATTGTCATGTGTTCATGTGTTCCAACGTGCGAAACCGAATGAATGTTCCCGTGCGGGTGGCGGGCCGGGTGGCGGGGCCCGCAATCGTCCGGGTGGCCGCGCCCGCAACCGGCCGGGCCCCGGGTCGGTTCGGCGGGGTTGGTGCGGGGTCGGCGGTTAAGCTGATTTCATGACAAGCATCAGCCGTGTGTACGCGGGCCGGTTGGCCGGCATGTTCGTGCGTAACCCGGATGGCGACGCCATCGGGCGGGCGCGTGATGTGGTGGTGCGGTTGCGGCCGTCGGGGGCGCCGTCGTTGGCGTTGGGCCTGGTGGTGCAGATGACGGACAAGCGGCGGGTGTTCCTGCCGATGGGCCGGGTGGCGGCTGTGGAGCCGACGGAGATTCTGCTGAATTCGGGTCAGGTGTCCATGCGCGCGTTCAAGCCGCGGCCGGGCGAGTCGACGATTCTGGGGGATTTGGTGGGCTCGAAGGTCCGCATCGATGACCCGGATTTGGATCATCTCCATGGTGTGCCGCAGGAGGTGACGGACGTGGAGATGGAGCGGATGCGCACCCGCGATTGGGTGCTCACGCGCGTTGCCGTGCTGGGCCCGAAGAAGGGTTTGCGCGGGCGCCGCCCGGTGGCGGTGGCGCCGTGGAATCACGTGCATGGGCTGGGCGCGGGGGCGGCCCCGTCGGACCATGACACGGAGCTCATCGCGGAGTTCCACGAGATGCGCCCCGCCGACGTCGCGGTGGCGATGGGCGAGATGGCGCCGGAGCGTCGCCGCCGCATCGCGGAGGCCCTGGACGACGAGCTGCTGGCGGACATCATCCAGGAGCTTCCCGACGACGACCAGGCCGAGGTCCTGGACGACCTCACCATCGAACGTGCGGCGGACATCCTCGAGGAGATGGACCCGGACGACGCCGCCGACCTTCTCCATGAGCTTGACGACGAGCGGGCGGACGTCCTGCTGGAGCTGATGGAGCCCGAGGAACGCCAGGCGGTGCGCCGGCTGATGGTCTTCGAGCCGGATTCCGTGGGTGGCCTGATGACCTCGGACCCGTTGATCCTGCAGCCGTCGACGACGGTGGCGGAGGCGCTGGCCCGTGCGCGGGACCCGGAGTTGCCGACGTCGTTGGCGTCGATGGTGTTCGTGGTGCGCCCGCCGACGGCGACGCCGACGGGCCGGTACCTGGGCTGCGTGCACCTGCAGAAGTTGCTGCGGGAGCCGCCGTCGACGCAGATCGGCGGCATCCTCGACCCGGATCTGCCGCCGTTGTGCGCGGAGGACGACGATGACACCGCCGCCCGCTACTTCGCCACGTACAACCTGGTGTGCGGCCCGGTCGTCGACGACGAGGGGCACCTGCTCGGTGCGCTGTCCGTCGATGACCTCCTCGACCACATGCTCCCCGACGACTGGCGCGAGGACGGCATCCGTCCCGGCAAGCCGCACTCCCCCGGCGGCCGCGCCTCCGGCGGACGCTCCGTCGGCGGCCGCTCCGCCGGCACCATCCGCGACGGCAACCGCCCGGAAAGGACCGCGTAACCCATGGCGAAGAATCGTCGCGAGCACATCGATCGGCGCGAGCATGCGGACCGGCTGGAAATCGACACTCCGGTCGTCGCGAGGCGGAAGAAGTACATCGACTTCGACGGCGACCGCGTCGGCGAGGTGGCGGAGAGCATCGCCCGCTTCCTCGGCACCGGCAAGTACCTGGCGTACCAGACGATCATCGTCATCGTCTGGATTGCGCTGAACATCGGCGGCATGTGGTGGAACTGGGACCCGTACCCGTTCATCCTGCTGAACCTGGCGTTCTCCACGCAGGCCGCGTACGCCGCGCCGCTGATTCTGCTGGCGCAGAACCGGCAGGAGGACCGCGACCGCGCGAGCGTCAACGAGGACCGTCGGCGCGCGGCGGAAACCAAGGCGGACACGGAGTTCCTGGCCCGGGAGATCGCCGGCGTGCGCGCCGCGGTCGGTGAGGCCGTCACCCGTGATTACCTGCGCCGCGAACTGGATGATTTGACGAACGTCCTCGAGCGCATCGAAGCTCGCCTGTACGAGGAGGATCGCGGCCCGGCCGTCGATCCCCATCCCGCGCCCGGTGACCCCCCACCCGGCGTCCAATGCCCGGAATGAAGAGGGATAAGATCCAACGCGATGTCCACGATTACTGAAGCCCAGGTCCGTACCGCGCTGGCGACCGTCGAAGATCCCGAGGTCCGCCGTCCGATCACCGAGATCGGCATGGTCAAGTCCATTGATATCGCGGAGAACAACGATGTCGCGGTCGAGGTGTACCTCACCATCGCGGCGTGCCCGATGAAGAACACCATCGTCGACAACACGAAGGAGGCGGTGGAGGGCATCGACGGCGTCGGTGCGGTCACCGTCAGCACCGACGTGATGAACGACGAGCAGCGCCGCGAGTTCCGCAACGCGGTCCGCGGTTCGGCCTCGGAGCCGGTCATCCCGTTCGCGCAGCCGAACTCGACGACCCGCGTGTATGCGGTGGCGTCGGGCAAGGGCGGCGTGGGCAAGTCGTCGGTGACGGTGAACCTGGCGGCGGCGCTGGCGAAGAAGGGCCTGGCCGTGGGCGTGCTGGACGCCGACGTGTACGGCCACTCGGTGCCGCACATGATGGGCTCGGAGGACAAGCCGCATCAGGTCGACGACATGATCATGCCGCCGCAGGCGCATGGCGTGTCCCTGATTTCCATCGGCCATTTCGTCGACGACAATGCGCCGGTCGTGTGGCGTGGCCCGATGCTGCACCGCGCCATCCAGCAGTTCCTGGCCGACGTGTTCTGGGGTGACCTGGACGTGCTGCTGTTCGACCTGCCCCCGGGAACCGGCGACATCGCCATTTCGGTGGCGCAGCTGGTGCCGAACGCGGAGCTGCTCATCGTGACCACCCCGCAGATGGCGGCGGCCGAGGTCGCCGAGCGCGCGGGCACCATTTCGCTGCAGACCCGCCAGCGCATCGCGGGCGTCATCGAGAACATGAGCTGGATGGAGCTGCCGGACGGCTCGAAGATGGAGGTTTTCGGCACCGGCGGCGGCGAGACCGTGTCGCACCGCCTGACCCGCATCACCGGCGCCGAGGTTCCGCTGCTGGGCCAGGTCCCGCTGGATCCGCGCCTGCGCGAGGGCGGCGACGCCGGCACCCCGATCGTGCTGGCGGAGCCGGAGTCGGCGGCGGCGAAGTCGCTGACGTCCATCGCGGACAAGCTGTACACGCGCCGTGAGTCGCTGGCCGGCAAGTCGCTGGGCCTGGGCGTCACGCCGAAGTAGGGCTGCACCGGCCGGGCGCGCAGCCGCGGATCCGGCCGACCATTCCCCGATGACCGGGGCATCCTGCGGGGTGCCCCGGTTTTCGCGTTCGCCCTCCGCGACCACGGTGCTTCCCCGGGTCGCGCATCCGCGCGCGAAGGTTATCGTTGTGCACATGTTGTCTTTCCGCGATCTGTCCCTTCCCCTCGTCGGCGCCCCGATGGCCGGTGGCCCGTCGACGCCGGAGCTCGTCGCCGCGGTGTCCCGCGCGGGTGGCCTCGGCATGTTGGCGGCGGGGTACCTGTCGCCGGATCAGCTCGCCGAGAAGGTCGCCGCCACCCGCGATTTGCTTGCCGACGACACCTCCGACGGGTCCCCGGCCCCCTTCGGCGTGAACCTGTTCGTGCCGAACGCGGACATCGACGCCGGGTGGGACGACTTCCACGATCGGCTCGCGGAGGACTTCCCCGACGTCGACCTGCCGGAGGATCCGGCGTGGACGGACGACGAGTGGATCGACAAGATTTTCCTGCTCACCAACGCCGACAACCGGGTTCCCGTCGTGACCTTCACCTTCGGCCTGCCGACGGTCAACGTCATCGACGCACTGCACCGCGTCGGCACCACGCTCGGCGCGACGGTGACGAACCCGCGCGATGCGCAGCGGGCGCTGGACATCGGCGTCGACTTCCTCATCGTGCAGGGCATCGGCGCGGGCGGCCACCAGTCGACGTTCACCGTCGACGAGGAACCCGAGGGCATGTCGACCCTCGACGCGCTGAAGGCCGTCGTCGAGGAGCTGTCGCCCCGGGGCGACCTTCCGGAGATCGTCGCCGCGGGTGGCGTCGGCACGCGTGACGACGTCGAGGAGCTCCTATCGGCCGGCGCCACCGCCGTCCAAGTGGGCACCCTGCTGCTGACGGCGACCGAGGCCGGCACCCGCGACGCGCACCGTCGCGCCCTGCTGGACCATGACCGCGACACCGTGCTGACGCGCTGCTTCTCCGGTCGTCCGGCCCGCGCCCTGGTCAATGACTTCACGCGCGCCTACACCGATATCGCGCCGGAGGCGTACCCGCAGCTGCACTACCTGACGTCGCCGATTCGCTCGGCGGCCGCCGAGAACGGTGACGCGGAGAACCTGAACCTGTGGGCCGGCACCGGCAACGCGAACTGCCGCGAGGCCTCGGCGGCGGACATCCTCGCCGACCTCGCGCCGTAGTTGTGGCGCCGGCGTAGGAGCGTCGCCCAAGAAGTTTCGGCAGGAGTGTCCTAAGGGGACGCCGTTCTAAAGGACGTCGTCGTCGGCCCAGTTGAAGCCGCCGGCCTGGCCACCCTGCTCACCGGGGTTCCCGGCGGGCTGCTGGGCGCCCGGCTGCGGGGCCGCCGGGTTCTGAGCGGCCTGATTCTGGGCCGCCGGGTTCTGGGCCGTCGGGTTCTGCTGCGGCATCGCGGGCATCTGACCGATGGGGCCGTACTTGCCCATCTGCTGCCCGCCCGCGGCGGTCGCGCCGCCAGAGTTCGACTGGGCCCCGGCGTCCGGGCCACCGGCCGAGTCGGCGGCGGGGT
>DUOR01000390.1 GCA_012838715.1 Actinomycetales bacterium | reverse complement strand
GACCGCGGGGCCGGAAACGTGGCCGCCGTTGTGCGTGCCGACGGTTCCCCCGCCGCGGCCCGGCCCCTGAAGCGGTCCCTGAACCGGGCGCTGGCCCGAACCGTGCGTGGAACCATGCGGCCCCGGACCGGGCTGGGCGGAACCGGTCGCGGAGCGGCCCGGGGAGCCGTAGGGGCCGGTGGCGCCGAAGCGGCTGGGCGTCGGATCCACCGACGGCTCGCGCGGATCCGTCGACCCCGGGGAATTGGGAGGCGGTGTATCGCCGCGTCGCCCGGGACCGGATTCGCCGCCGGTCCCCCAATTCCCGCTCGGGTCGTTGTTCGTCATGGCGGTTACATTGCCTCCTTCATCTGACAGAACGCTGAGAAGCTTCTGCGTCGCGTCCAATAATGTGCGCGCAAAGTGCATGTGCGGGACATGGAATCACGCGTCGGAAAGCACTTCCGCGGTGGGCGGGCGCACACGGCCGGTGCACACGCCCGGCCCGGCGCACGCACCCGCACCGTCAAGCACCGCCCCCGTCAAGTGCCGGCGCCCTGCGCGATGGCGGCGCGCGTCGACGATCCGGGGAGGCGGACGCGCATGAGGGCGCCGCCGTCGTCGGACTCCTCCACGGAGATGGTGCCGCCGTGGCGGGCGATGACCTGCTCCACGATGGCCAGGCCCAGGCCCGAACCCGGCATCGACCGCGACTGGATGGCGCGGTAGAAACGCTCGAACACCTTCTCGCGCTCCTCCTCCGGGATGCCCGGGCCGGAGTCGGCGACGGTGAGCTCCACCAGATCATCGCCGACCGGGCGCAGGGTGATGCGCACCGTGCCGTTCTCCGGCGACCACTTCGCCGCGTTGTCCATGAGGTTCAGCACCGCGCGCCCCAGCGCCGCCGGGTCGCCGTACAGGAACCAGTCGTTGAGCTTCAGCACGAAGGTCACGTCCGGGCGGCGCCGCTCGACGCGTTCGAGGGAGGTCTCGATGACCTCGCCGACGTCGACCTCCTCGAACACCTGCTGCGGCCCGTCCTCGCGGGCGAGGTCCACGAGGTCGCCGACCAGCGTCGACAGTTCCTCGATCTGGGCGAGCACGTCCTTCTCCAGGTCGGAGCGGTCCTGCTCGGAGATGCCCGCGGAGCCGGGGCGCGACGCCATCATCAAAAGTTCGACGTTGGTGCGCAGCGACGTCAACGGCGTCTTCAGCTCGTGGCCGGCGTCGGCGACGAGCTCCGCCTGTTTCGTTCGGGACGCCTGCAGCGCGGCGAGCATCTCGTTGAAACTTCGGGTGAAGCGCGCCAGCTCGTCCTGGCCGTGCACCGGAATCGGCCGCAGCTCGTCGGTCGCGGCGACGCGTTCCGCCGCCCGCCGCAGCCTCGCGATCTGCCGCAGGCCCGCCGTCGCGACGGTGATGCCCGACGCCACCGCGAAGAAAATGCCGATCGCCGAAATGATGAACAGCACCCCGCCGAGCGACCGCAGGATCGCGTTCGTCGACTCGAGGCTCTGCGCCAGTACCAGCGTTGCCCCCGACGGGTCGTGGATGGCGTAGATGCGCTGGTTGCTGAACTCGTCGGTTCGCAGCGACTCCTGCCTGTTTCCGCTGATGACGGCCCATTCCGGTCCGCCCAGCGTGATCACGCCGCCGCGGCCGGTGACGCCGTTCGGCGCAAAGAACATCGCGTCGAGGTCGGGGTTCAGGATGCGCAGCGTGTCCGCCGTGATGATCGGCTCAATCGCGAACTCCGACGCGTACGGCGAATTCAGCAGCTGCGTCGCCTGCGTCTTCAGGTTGTCGTCGACCTCGCGGTACAGCGTCGCCTGCACGGTCACGAACGCCGCCAGCGTCATCAGGCCGACCGACGCCGCCACGATGAGCGCCGTCAGCAGCGTCAGCCGCCACCGCAGGGACACGCCGCGGCCGACGACGCCCTCGAGCTCCTCCATCGTCGGTTCGCCGCTTTCCGACGACCGCTGGTTTGGCTTCCGGCCCCACCACTTGCCGGGGCCGCCCGAACCATTGGCACCGCCCCGGCGGGTGATCAGGCCCGCCCACGGCTTCTTCCGGCCGCGCTTCGCGGGGGCGTCCCGGGCGGGATCGGCGGAACCGTTCGCCGCGACCGGATCGGTGGCCGGGCCGGCCGCCGGATCAGTTGGAGGGCCGGGCGCAGGATCGGTACCAGGACCGACCGCAGCCTCATCGGCCGACCCGGCGGCGGGATCGTCGGGATCGTTGACGGCGGCGGGGTCCGGGTACCCGTCGGGCCCCGTCCCCCGCCGGCGGCGGAGAATCACGGTGCGGTCTCCCGCAGGACGTAACCGACGCCGCGGACGGTGTGAATGAGCCGCGGCTCACCGTCGGCCTCGGTCTTGCGGCGCAGGTACCCGATGTACACCTCCAGCGCGTTGCCGGAGGTCGGGAAATCGTAGCCCCACACGTCCTCGAGGATGGAGGTGCGGCTCAGCACGCGGCGCGGGTTGCTCATCAGCAACTCCAGCAGCGCGAACTCGGTGCGGGTCAAGCTGATGGCGCGCTCCCCGCGGAACACCTCGCGGGTGTCCGGGTCGAGGCTCAGGTCCTCGAACTTCAAGGTCACCGGATCCTGCGACGACGTCGGCTCCAGCGCCGCACGGCGCAGCAGCGACCGCACGCGCGCCAGCAACTCCTCCAGGGCGAACGGCTTCGGCAGGTAATCGTCCGCGCCGGCGTCCAGGCCGGACACCCGCTCCGACACCGAATCACGGGCCGTCAGCATCAGCACCGGCAGATCGTCGCCCTCGCTGCGCAGCCGACGGCACACGTCCAGGCCGTCGAGCTTCGGCATCATCACGTCCAGGATGGCCAAGTCCGGGCGGTCCGCCGCAATCTTCGCGAGCGCCTGCTCACCGTCCTCCGCCAAATCCACCGTGTACCCGTTGAACGTCAAGGACCGGCGCAACGATTCGCGCACGGCCTGATCGTCGTCCACCACCAAAATCTTCATGCCCCCATTGTGCCGACAATGACTGAGCACGCGCTGAGAACCCCGCCCAGAAAATGCCGAAAGCCCGCCTCCCCAAGGGGAAACGGGCTCCGGGGCCGAACGGGCGGCCATACCCCGCGGCGCCGACGGCGTCGGCAAGCGAAGGTAAAGGACTAATCGACTAGTACTGCTCGACGTCGATCAGGCCGAGCTGGGCGGCCTTGACCAGGCGACGCGGCACCATGTGCACGCGGCCGTCGATCTTGACCTCCTGGAGGGCGACATTGTCGGCCTTCCACTGGGAACGGCGGGCGCGGGTGTTGGCCCGCGACATGCGGCGCTTGGGAACTGCCATTTCGGGTAACCCTCCTTCTTAAGACTTCTTGGTACGGCGAACGCGGTTGCCGTAACGACGCTGGAACTTCTCGACGCGGCCGGCGGTGTCCATGACACGCTGGGCGCCGGTCCAGAACGGGTGCGACTCGGAGGTCACGTCGACGACGATGAGCGGGTACTCATTGCCGTCCTCCCACTGGACGG
>DUOR01000389.1 GCA_012838715.1 Actinomycetales bacterium | reverse complement strand
TGAAACAGTTCAGCGGGGGTTGTTGCCGGTGCCCCCGGTGGGACTCGAACCCACACTGGACGGGTTTTGAATCCGTTGCCTCTGCCAATTGGGCTACAGGGGCCGATGGGCCGCGGCGGCGGGGCGTGGCCCCGTCGGCAAGCGACTAACCCATATTAGGCCACGTGCTCCGGCGAGGAAAAACGGGCCTGCACCCACGCGACGACGCCGACGATGGCGGCGCCCAGGACGAAAAGCCCCAGCGCCATCGGCCAATCCGAACCGGCGCGGAGCATCTCGTTGTCTTCGCCCTGCCACGGCCACAGCGCACGGAGGGAACCCAGCAGCAGGCCGGCCATCGCGACGAGCGTCAGGGTGTGCTTGTGCTCCAGCAGCCACTCCAGCAGACGCACGAACAGCACGATGCCCACCAGGGCGCCCAGCATGAACGTGGCCATGTACGGGATGTTGAACTGGTCGACGGCGGCCATCGTCGGCGCGTACAGGCCGATGACCAGAAGGAAGAAGGAACCCGAGACGCCCGGCAGGACCAGGGCGCAGATGGCGATCGACGCGGCGATGAACACCAGCCACAGCGGCGGCTCGGTGGGGGCGGCCGACGGAAGGGACGTCAACCAGAACGTCGCCACCGCGAAGAACACGAACACGGCGACGGCCTTGCCGCGCATGCCCGGCGGCTTCATCGCACCATCGCGCAGCTCCTGGAACGGCACGATGATGGACGCCGCGATCATGCCCATGAACAGGGCCTTCGACGCCACCGGCTGATTGGTGACGAACGACTCCATCGGGCCGGCCATCGTGAACACGACCGCCAACATGCCGATGGCGACGGGGATGAGCAGCCACCAGTCGATGCGGCGGGCGGCGTCGCCGCCCTTGCCGAACAGGGACTTCGGCAGATCCGTGATGGCCTTGCCCGAGGCGATCAGGCGCTCGTAGATGCCCGTGACCAACGCGACCGTGCCGCCGGACACGCCCGGGACGGTCTCGGCCAAACCGATCAGGCCACCGCGGACCACGTTGCCGGCGGTGCCTGCCGGGGTCGGGCGGGGGCGGCGATCCGCGCCCGCGTCGGCCCGGGTCGCCGTCGAAGTTGCTTCGTGAGTATTCATCGCCGGTGGATGATACCCGGTTTGTCCAGGTAAATCGGTATCCCGCACGGGTGGTTCTCGCCACAAAAGGCGCCGCCGGGAACCACCGGGACCTACTGCGCGGGCTCCGGCAGCGGAATCGGGGTGTCCAGGACGCTCTGGATGTGCTTGCCGTACGAGGTCACGGCCTCATCGCCCTCGAAGGGGATGCCGCGGCTGTAGCTGACCATCACGGTGCCCAGGCCGGTGTACATGGCCAGGGCGTACTGGCAGCGCTGTTCGGCGTCATGGTCACCGAGGACGCCGGGTCCGTCGTCGCGGATGCGGTCGAACAGGGCGCCGCCGATGGCCTCCTGGAACTGGTCGGTCACCGTCGTCACGGCCGCCGGGCTACCGGATGTCGCCATGAGCAGCGCCACCAGGGAGCTGGGGGACTGGCGATCGCCGTTGATCGCGTCGTCGGCAAGCGTCCGGCCGATGTCGGAGAAGGGGACGTCGCAGATGAGGTTCTTCATGTCCTCGAAGTCGATGAGCTCCTCAAGCAAACCCTCCTTGGTACGGAAGTACTTGATGATGAGGGGCGCGCTGACGCCCGCCTCCGTCGCAATCTCCTTGAGGGAAACCTTCGAGAACGGCTTGCGGGTGAAGTAATCCGCCGCCACCTCGACGATCCGGGCGCGCGTCGCCGCAGAGTTCTGACGACGCGGCCGAGTCTTCTCGCTATCCATGGGTTCAGCCTAGAGCCATGGGGGGTATGTTCCTAGTCGCTGGCCCCGTTGATGTGCCACGTTCGACGGATAGTGACGCGACCTCTCCCCATAGTGAGGGTAACGACGCTCACTTTCTGCAGGCAAATAGGCTGATTGGGCAAAACCCATAGTGCAGTTTTCTGCGAACACCCCCAATAGGGGGCAAACAATGCATCACCCGAATGGGGGTTAACCGTGGTTCAGATCCCACCCGTTTTCGGGGTAGTCCATACGGGTGGAACCGACGGTGCGTCGGCAAGTTTGGCCGCCCGTGGCCGGCGGATCAATCAGAGGCCCAATCCGGGACGTTTCCTACACTGGTGCCCATGAAGCGAACTCTCATGCTCATCGACGGGCACTCGATGGCCTTCCGCGCGTTCTTCGCCCTGCCGACGGACAATTTCTCCACCACCGGCGGTCAGTACACGAACGCGGTCTACGGATTCCTCTCGATGCTGTCGAACCTGCTCGCCGAGGAGAACCCCACGCACGTGGCGGTCGCCTTCGACGTCGGGCGGAAGACCTTCCGCACCGACAAGTTCCCGGAGTACAAGGCCCAGCGCGAGAAGACGCCGGAGGAGTTCCGCGGCCAGGTGCCGTTGCTGCAGCAGGTGCTGAAGGAAATGGGCATCGTCACGCTGGAGAAGGACAACTACGAGGCCGACGACATCATCGCGACGCTGGCCACGCAGGCGCTGCCGGAGGGGTTCGAGACCCTCATCGTCACCGGTGACCGCGACGCCCTGCAGCTGGTCAACCCCGCCACCACCGTCCTGTACCCCATGCGCGGCGTGTCCACGCTGCACCGTTTCACCCCGGAGGCCGTGCAGGAGAAGTACGGGCTGACCCCGGAGCAGTACCCCGATTTCGCGGCGCTGCGCGGCGACCCGTCCGACAATCTGCCGGGCATCCCCGGCGTCGGCGAGAAGACCGCCCAGAAGTGGATCCTGCAGTTCGGTTCGCTGGCCGAGCTCATCGACCGCGCCGACGAGGTCCGCGGCAAGGTCGGCGACAACCTCCGCGAACGCATCTCCTCCGTGCAGATGAACCGCGACCTCACTGAAATGGTCAAGGATCTGCCCTTGCCGTACAAGCCGACGGAGCTGGAGCGCCGCCCGGCCAACGCGCAGGGCATCTCCGACTTCTTCGACCGCCTCGAGTTCGGCGACTCCCTCCGCGACCGCCTGTTCCGCACCCTCGCCGTCGAGGGCGCGGGCATCGTCGCCGGTGACGGCGAGGCCTCCGAGGTCACCGCCGTCGAGCTTGCCGACGGTGAACTTGCGGCATGGCTGGCGGCCAAACAGGGTCCCGCCGCCATCGATTACTTCGGCGGGCAGCTGGCCATCGCCGCGCCGGCGGAAGCCGACGCGCCCGCGGAGGTCGGCGATTCCGACGATGCCCCGGACGTCGAGGCCGTCGTCGTCGACCCGGCCAAGCTCACCCCGGCCGACCGGGACGCACTGGAGACCTGGCTCGCCGGGCCGCACCCGAAGATCGTCCACGACGCCAAGTCCGCCATGCACGCCCTGTGGGCCCATGACCTGGAACTGGCGGGCGTCAGCCACGACACCTTCCTCGCGTCCTACCTGCTGCGCCCGAGCCAGCGCAGCTACACGCTGGAGAACGTGCTGCAGCGCCACCTCAACCGGACGCTGTCCCGATCCGAGGGCCAGATGACCCTCCTCGACGAGGACTCCGGCGACACCGAACGCGCCGGCGCCATCCTCGATCTGGCGGCGGCCCTGGCCGCCGAGCTCGACGACAACGGCCTGTACGACGTCTACGCGGACATCGAAATCCCGCTGGCGCCCGCCCTGGCCCGGATGGAAAAGGCCGGGATCGCGGTCGACGTCGGAAAGCTAGAGGACTTGCGTGGGCAGGCGGAAAGCGCGCAGCTGGCGGCCGAGGCGGAGGCGCGCGGCCTCGTCGACCGGCCCGAGCTGAACCTCGGCTCGCCGAAGCAGCTGCAGGAAGTGCTGTTCGACCAGCTCGGCATGCCCAAGACGAAGAAGACGAAGACCGGGTACTCGACGGCGGCGAAGGAAATCGAGACGCTGGCCAAGAGCGACCCGCACCCCTTCCTCGAGTACCTGCTGAAGTTCCGCGCATCGCAGAAGATGAAGTCCACCGTGGAGGGGCTGATCAAGGCCGTCGCCGACGACGGCCGCATCCACACCACCTTCAACCAGGCGGTCACGGCGACCGGCCGCCTGTCGTCGACGGAACCGAACCTGCAGAACATCCCCGTGCGCACCGATTTCGGCCGCCAAATCCGCTCCGCGTTCGTGGCCGGCGAAGGGTACGAGGCGCTGGTCACCGCCGACTACTCCCAGATTGAGATGCGCGTGATGGCGCACCTGTCCGGCGACGAGGGGCTCATCGAGGCGTACCAGCGCGGCGAGGACCTGCACAATTACGTCGGCTCCAAGGTGTTCGACGTCCCCATCGACGGCGTCACCCCGGAACTGCGCCGCCGCGTCAAGGCCATGTCCTACGGCCTGGCCTACGGACTGAGCGCATTCGGCCTGGCGGCGCAGCTGGACATCCCGCAGGGCGAGGCGAAGC
The DNA here is from genome assembly GCA_012838715.1 of Actinomycetales bacterium. Lineage (GTDB taxonomy): Bacteria > Actinomycetota > Actinomycetes > Mycobacteriales > Mycobacteriaceae > Corynebacterium. Next base: position 6,677 of record DUOR01000389.1, on the reverse strand, counting down.
GCCTGATGGAGGAGTACTTCGAGCGTTTCGGCGGCGTCCGCGCCTACCTCGACGGCGTGGTCGAGCAGGCCCGCAAGGACGGCTACACCGCCACGCTGTTCGACCGCCGCCGCTACCTGCCGGACCTCAACTCCGACAACCGCATGGCCCGCGACAACGCCGAGCGCGCGGCGCTGAACTCGCCGATTCAGGGCACCGCGGCGGACATCATCAAGGTGGCCATGCTCCGCGTCGAGGATGCTTTCCGACGCGGTGGTTCGGCGGTCGCCGAGGGAGACGCGGGTTCGGGTGGTGCGGGCTCGGGTGGCGCGGCGGAGACCGTGGCCGGCGTGACCGTCGGCGAGCCGCTGAAGTCCCGCGTGCTGCTGCAGGTGCACGACGAACTCGTCGTGGAAGTCGCCCCCGGGGAGCGCGATCAGGTCATCGACATCCTCGAACGGGAAATGGACGCCGCCTTCGAACTGCGCGTCCCGCTGGACGTGTCCGTCGGCTACGGCGCCAACTGGGACGAGGCCGCGCACTAGGGCGCGGGCGGGTTCCGGGGCCCGGCGGCGCCGGGGTCCGGAATCCGGGGTCAGGGTTTCGGCGGTGCCGGGGTCCGAAATCCGGGGTTTGGGGTTCGGCGGCGCCGGCGGAGTTGACGGCGTTGGCTCCGACCGGATTCCGCGTGTTAACTTCGGGGCATGTACAAGGGCATCGCTTCCATGAAGCTGTGGGTCCGCCGCTGACGGCGGCGGAACCCCTCATGACGCGCGCCGGGGGATAGACCCCGGCCCATCACGGCATTTCGCACGCCGTCCAGGTGAAATTTCGCCGGGCGGCCCCTTCGCGGTGCGCCCGGCTCAAGGACGAGCCGAAAGCACGAAATGCACGCCACGAACCCCAACCGAACTTCCGGCAACCGGAATTCGGGACGTACCTCCGCCGGAACGGCGGCCCACATCCGACTGCACGACGTCGCCGTCACCCGAGGCGGCCGACGAATACTCCACGGCGTCACCCTGACGGTGTCCGCGGGCTCGAAGCTCGCCATCGTCGGCGAGAATGGCCGCGGAAAAACGACCCTGCTCAACGTCCTCGCCGGTCGGCTGGCCCCGGATTCCGGGATCGTCGACGGCGCGGGCACCGTCACCGTCGTCGAGCAGGACCTCGACGCCACCGACGAAAGAACGGTCGGCGCGGTCATCGCCGACGCCAACGGCGAATCCCTCGCCGCATTGGAGAACCTCGATGCCGCGTCGGTCGCGATGGCGGCCGGCGAACCCGGCGCCGACGATGCCTTCGCCCGCGCCCTCGATACCGCGACCCGGCTGGACGCGTGGGACGCGGAACGGCGCATCGACGTCGCCCTCGAAGGGCTGGGCGCGTCGACGGACCGTGAGCGCGTCCTGTCGACGCTGTCCGTGGGGCAGCGGTACCGGGTGCGCCTCGCCCTCGCGCTCGGTTCCGGCACTGACCTGCTGCTTCTCGACGAACCGACCAACCACCTCGATGCCGCCGCACTCGCCTACCTGACCCGCGCCCTGAAGGAGCGGGCCGGTGGCTTCGCGGTGGTCAGCCACGACCGGGCGTTGCTGCGCGACGTGGCGTCCGAGTTCGTCGACCTCGACCCGAGCCGCGATGGCGCGCCCCGCGTGTACGCCGGCGGTTACGACGGATGGATCGAGGGGCGGCGGCGCGAACGCGAAACCTGGGAACAGGAGCATGCGCGGCAGCTGTCCGAACTTGACGAACTGACCCGTTCCGGCGACGAGGCGCGGGGCCGGCTGCGCACTGGTTGGCGACCCGGCAAGGGCAGCGGCAAACATCAGCGGGCGGTGCGGACGGCCGGCGTCGTGCAGGCGTTCAACCGGCGGGTCGAGGAACTGGAGAAGCACCGGATCACCGTGCCGGAGCCCCCGTTGACGTTGCGGGCGCCCGACCCGGAGGTCCGTGAGGGCGCGTTCCTGCTGGAGGCCGCCGACGTGACGGTGCCGGGGCGCCTGGATTCGCCGGCGTCGGCGCGGCTCGAGGGCGGGGACCGGCTGCTGGTCGTCGGCCCGAACGGGGCCGGGAAGTCGACGCTGCTGGCGGTGCTGGCCGGGTTGATCGATCCGGCGACCGGCTCGGTCCTCGTCGGCGAGGGTGCGGTCGTGCGGTTGCTGTCCCAGGAGACGCCGGAGTGGGACGGAAAGGCGACGGCGGCCCGCGTCGGCACGCTGACGGGCGTGTCCGGTGAGGTGGGGCCGTCGCCGTATGCGATGGGCCTGCTGGATCGGGAGGCGATGCGGACGCCGGTCGGGAGGATGTCGCAGGGTCAGCAGCGGCGGCTGCAGCTGGCGATGTGCCTGGCGGCACGCCCGGACGTGCTGATGTTGGATGAGCCGACGAATCATTTGTCGGCGACGTTGGTGGATGAGTTGACCGGCCATCTGCGCGGTACGTCGGCGGCGGTGGTGATTGCCACCCACGACCGGCAGATGCTGTCCGACCTGCGCGACTGGCCCCGGTTGGAGTTGGGCTGACCGGGCTGGGTTCAACGGAGTGGGCTGACCGGGGTGGGCTGACGGGGGTGGGCTGACAGGGGTTCGGTTACGGGCGGACGGAAACGACCAGTCCCTTCAGGGGCAGGTGCACGAGGATTTCCTTCGGCCGGCCGAGGCCCGCGAGCTCGAGGGCGTCGGCGTACCCGGAGAGCTGGCCGACGTATTTCTCGCGGACGTGCTTTTCGGGTTCGGGACCCGGGTAGGTCTTGTGGTCGACCAGCACGAGCGAACCGTCGGCGGTTTCGATGAGCTGGTCGATCCAACCTTCCGCGACCTGGTGCGAGGCATTTCGCCAGGTGACCGGAACCTCGCTCCGGATGTTCGCGCCCGGATACTCGGCGTCGAGCCACTCCGCCCAGCGACGCCCGGTCTCGATGAGCCTTCCCGCGTCGACGAGGGAACCGACGCCCCAGGAGGCGACGAGGCGATCGGCGGCCGATTGCTTCGAGCCGTCGTCGAGGACGCCGAGGGGGAGTGCAAGGTAGTCGTGGACGGCCTCGCCGACGAGTTCCCATTTTTCGTCACCGCCGGAGACCAAAGGGACGCCGAGAGACGCCCTGGTCATGACGCCCGCCCGTGCCTTCTCCGCATCCGTGGCCGAGAGACCGGAGGGGGTGATCCGGGCCGGCCGCGGCAATGCCATGGCTTGCGTCGCCGGGGCCGCGGAATCAGCGGTGGCTGCCGGGACATCGTCGGAAAGCACGGTTCCAACGTGCAGTCGGGGAGTGGAGTCACCGCGGAGTTCGTCGATGCCGAGGGCATGGGCGGTACCGCGTTCCACCATCAGGTCGTCCTCATCCGCGGGGGTCTTCGCCTCGATCCTCGCGGGAACGGGAATGCCTTCGCTCTTCTTGGTTTTTCTGACGAGCAGCTGCGGTTCATCCTTCGTCCACGTCAGCGTCACCTTGGTGCCCCGAACGGCGTCGTAATCCGTGAAATCCTTGCGCGGACACAATATGGAGTGCCGGGCGGCACGCGTGAGGGCCACGTACGAAAGTCGCCGGGCATCCTCGATGGACGCCTTGTGCTGCGCATCCTGCTCCGGATGACGCTGCATCGTCTCGACGATAAGTGCGGCATCCGGCGTTACCGCCGGCCAGAAGCGCAGGTAACGGTCACCGAGCGGGTCCACGATGGTGGGCGGCCGGTGCGAGCCCACCCAGTAACCGTCCGGTGTGAACCGATCCTTCGGGTCACCGACCGCCACGCACACCGCCTCCCATTCGAGGCCCTTCGAAGAGTGGATGGTGCCGACGTAAACGGAATCCGGATCGTCCGTTGTCGAACTTCGGGGATCCGCGGCATCAAACCAGGTGAGGAATCCGGAAAGGGTGACGGGGGAGCCTCCGGCCCGGCATTCGTCCTGGTACTCGGCGGCCATCCCCGTGAACGCGTCGAGCGAGGTCATCCGGTGCGCGGGATTCGTCCATCCGGCGATGCGGCGGCGAAGATCCAAAGCGTCAACGGAGTGCCGGACGATTTCGACCGGGGTGAGATTCACGGCGACCGCCCGCAGATCTTGGAGGTGGCGCAGCGACGGGTCATGCGCCCATCCGGAGAGAATCTCGCGGCGGGCCTCGCGATCGGGGGCACTTTCCAGTTGCCCGAACCACGTCTCGTGAGCGGCGTGGTCGTCGAGGAGGACGATGAGTTCGACCAGCGCCCGGGTGTCGCGTTCGTCGAGGAGGAACGCGAGCGCAGCGCGAATGATCTGGCCCTCACGGACGGTCCTGAGATTGGTCCGTTCACCCGTGCAGGCGACCCCGAGCTCGGTCAACTTCTCGACGATGGCGTCGACGTTGGCCTTGGTCCGCGCCAACACAGCGGTCCGACCGCCGGGGAGCCCGGTTTCCTCGAGAAGATCCCGCATGCCCTTGGCCACGGAACCAAGCCAAACGGCGTTGCCGCGGCCCGGCGAACCGATGTCCCACAGGCGAACGTCGCCGCCGTCTCGCTTCGGGGCGATGGACTCGTCGATGCCGAGCCGGACGTTCGGGTCGTCGGGCATCACCGCGGAGAACAGCTCGTTCGTCAGTTGAAGCGGTTGCCGATGCGAACGCCAGGACTTGTCCAGCGCTGTGACGTCACCGTTCTCCCGCAACGCATCGATGGCGGCGGCCATCAGCGAAGGATCCGATCCGCGGAAGCCATAGATCGACTGTTTCGGGTCGCCCACCCAAATGACTTCGCCGGCCAGCTGACCGAGCTCGAAGAAGAGCGCCAACTGAATCGGGTTGGTGTCCTGGAACTCGTCGACTACGAGCACCTCGTAAGTGGCGGCGATGGCGTCGCGCACCGACTGGGACGACCGGATGACCTCGAGGGCCTGCACTTCCTGGTCGGTGAAGTCGATGAAGCCGAGGGCCTTCTTGTATTCGTCGTAGGCGACGAGGCAGTCGGCGGCGGTGTCGAGGACGAGGTTCGTCATGGCCGCGATATCCGCGCGGTAGGAGGGGTTCGCCGCGATGTCACGGCCCGTGAGGGTGCAGGCCCCGGTGAAGGCCTTCGCGACGGTTTTGGTGGTGCCGCCGCCGGGCACCTTCGCATCCATCAGCCGCGCCCAGGCGTTCCAGGTCAAACTTTCCCATTCATCGGTGGACCACGAACGCGCCTTTTCGAAGGCCGCCACCCGCTTCTCCGCCGTCGCCGATTTCGGAGGGGTTTCGCAGGCGATTGCGGCCTCGATGCCGGCGAGCGCCGGCCCCACCCAAGTCGCACGCTCGTCCGTTGCGGCCGCGGTGGCGAGCGAATCGAGGACGTCCATCAGGGATTCGATGGATGGCGCGGCGGAACGGCGCAGTTCCTCGGGGGAAATGAGGTTCTGGCGGGCCGTATCGGCGATGTCCTGCACGGTTTCGGCGAAGGATTTGCCGCGATCCCATTCAGCGGCGTCGACGGCTTTGTCGTAGCCGACGCGGGCGATGAGGTCCCGGTGGCTGTTCTCCCGATCGGCGACGATGCCGTCGCATGCCAGGCTGAACGCCTGCTTTGCGGTGTCCTCGGTGAGGGTTTCCAGTTCCGGGGACAATCCCGCATCGATGGCGAAGTCCCGGACCAGGGTCGCGGAGACCGCGTTGACGGTGCCGACCAACGCGGAGTCCAATGCCTGTGCTTCCTCGGTCAATCCATCCGACATGAGCCGGGTGCGGATGCGCGAGGAGAGCTCCGCCGCGGCTTTCGTGGTGAACGTCGTCGCGATGAACGCCGAGGGGGAAAGACCCCCGCGGATACGTTCCGCCAGCTTTTGGGTGATGGTGTAGGTCTTGCCGGAGCCCGCACTCGCGGTGATGATCGACGAACGCATCGTCCCGCCCGGGTTGCCGGAATCACCGGAAATGGTCGTGGTGTTGTTGCTGCTCATGACAGATCCGCCTCAATGCCGGTGATGATTCCGTAGTCCAGGTATTTGTAGCCCTCGACCGGCAGGAACCGGCCGACCATGTCCGCGGCGCCTGCGACGCGTTCGACGATCTCCTTTGCGCCGCCGTCCGTCTCGTCCCGCGTCCGCAGGATGAGCGAGTTCGCTTCGTCGCGGACCAAGCCTTCGAATGCAATCTGCGACAGCGCGTGCTCGATTCCGGCGACGGCCCGCTCCCACAACGTTCCCAAGTCCGGGCCATTTGATTCGATGTCGGACAATCTGGCGTCGGTGGAGGCGAAACGGGCGAACTTCAGCTCGAAGTACGCCGAAGTCACGGAAGCCAGCGGCAGAGTATCCCCGTCGCCGTTCGTGACGGACCAGGCGTAGGTCGCCAACTGCAGGGCCCGGCCCGCCGCGACGAGTTCCGGGAACCGCCTGCGGCTCATCGAGTACTTCATGTCCACGACGACGGGGCCGGTGGCGTCCTGGGCGTCGAGGTCCCGGTAACCGACGATGGTCACCGTGTGCCGGAGGTCCTTCGAACGGTCATCGCCCGGAGCTCGGAGCATCAACTCCAGATCCTTCTCGAATCCCTTTTCCGCGCCGGTCACCGTCATTCCCGCTTCACGCAACATCGTGAACATCGCCGGAATCGCGGTGAGGGCTTCATTGCGTACCTGGCCGTGCAACCGCGCCTTCCCCGGGAGGGCGAGCTCGCTGGCGTAGTGGGGCAGTAATTGATCGAACAGCGCGTCGACCGTTGCCGCGGTGACTTCGAAGTCACCGCGATC
>DUOR01000388.1 GCA_012838715.1 Actinomycetales bacterium | reverse complement strand
GCCGCGGCGGCCATCCATTTCCCCGGAAAGTACGCACCCCCTTGAGCAAAGACATCTCCGGCGCCGTGATCGCCGACGATTGGAACAACCCGCTGCGTGACCCGCTGGACAAGCGGCTGCCCCGGATCGCGGGCCCGGGCGGCATGGTCATCTTCGGCGTGACGGGCGACCTCGCCCGCAAGAAGCTCCTGCCCGCCATCTACGACCTGGCCAACCGCGGCCTGCTGCCGGCGTCCTTCGCGCTGGTCGGCTACGGCCGCCGCGACTGGTCGAAGGAGTACTTCGAGAACTACGTCCGCGAGGCCGTCGAGGCGGGCGCCCGCACCCCCATCCGCGAGAACGTGTGGCAGCGCCTGGCGGAGGGCATCCACTTCGTGCAGGGCACCTTCGTCGACGACGACGCCTTCGACCGCCTCAGCGACAAGCTCGCCGAGCTGGACGCCACCCGCGGCACCGCCGGCAACTGGGCCTACTACCTGTCCATTCCGCCGGACAACTTCTCCGACGTCTGCCACCAGCTCGATCGTGCGGGCCTGGCTCAGGCGGGGCAGGACAATTGGCGTCGTGTGGTCATCGAGAAGCCCTTCGGCCATGACCTCGAATCCGCCCGCGAGCTGAACCAGATCGTCAACTCCGTCTTCCCCGAGTCGTCGGTGTTCCGCATCGACCACTACCTGGGCAAGGAGACGGTGCAGAACATCCTGGCCATGCGCTTCGCCAACCAGCTGTTCGACCCGCTGTGGAACTCGCACTACGTGGACCACGTGCAGATCACCATGGCCGAGGACATCGGCCTGGGCGGCCGCGCCGGCTACTACGACGGCATCGGCGCCGCCCGCGACGTGATCCAGAACCACCTGCTGCAGCTGCTGGCCCTGGTGGCCATGGAGGAGCCGGTGGCGTTCACCCCGGAGGAGCTGCAGACCGAGAAGATCAAGGTCCTGCGCGCCACCGAGCCGGTGCGCCCGCTGTCGAAGACCACGGCCCGCGGCCAGTACGCGGCCGGTTGGCAGGGCTCGCACTACGTGCGCGGCCTGCGCGAGGAGGAGGGCTTCGACCCGGAGTCCACCACCGAGACCTACGCGGCGTGCACGCTGCAGATCAATTCGCGCCGCTGGGCGGGCGTCCCGTTCTACCTGCGGTCCGGCAAGCGCCTGGGCCGCCGCGTCACCGAGATTGCGCTGGTGTTCAAGTCGGCGCCGCACCTGCCGTTCGCCGACACGATGACAACGGCGCTGGGCCAGAACGCGATGGTCATCCGCGTGCAGCCGGACGAGGGCGTGCTGATGCGCTTCGGTTCGAAGGTCCCGGGCTCCACGATGGAGGTCCGCGACGTGAACATGGACTTCTCCTACTCGGAGTCGTTCACGGAGCAGTCGCCGGAGGCGTACGAGCGGCTCATCCTCGACGCCATGCTGGACGAGGCGAGCCTGTTCCCCACCAACGAGGAGGTCGAGCTCTCCTGGAAGATCCTCGACCCGATCATCGATTACTGGTCGAAGCGCGGCCGCCCCGAGGAGTATCCGGCGGGTACGTGGGGCCCCGAGTCGGCCGACCGCATGCTCGAGCGCGAGGGCCGCACGTGGCGGCGTCCGTGACGCGCGCACCGTTCACCGGACTTCACGGACGTAAGGAAGAGGTTTTCACGTGCCAATGATTATTGATTTGCCGGACACCGACACGCGGGACATCGCCCGCAAGCTGGTGACCCTTCGGGAGACCGGCGGCATCGTCACCACCGGCCGGGTGCTGACGCTCATCGTCCTCGCCCACCGCGACGACGACATCGAGAACATCGTCGCCACCGTCAACGCGGTGTCGCGGGAGCATCCCGCGCGCGTGCTGGTGCTGGTGTCGGGTGAGCCGCGGGGCGAGAACCGCCTGGACGCGGAGTTGCGCCTGGGCGGCGAGGCGGGTGCCGCGGAGGTCGTCGTCATGCACATGGAGGGTGAGGTCGGCGCCCACCCGGAGGCGATCGTCACTCCCCTGCTGCTGCCGGACACGCCGGTGGTGGCGTGGTGGCCGTCGCGGCCGCCGCAGGTGCCGGCGGCGACGCCGATTGGCCAGATTGCGCAGCGCCGCATCACGGATTCGCTGGCGGACCCGGACGCCGAGGCGGTGTTCATGCGCCGCACCGGGTACACGCCGGGCGATTCGGACCTGTCGTGGTCGCGCCTGACGTCGTGGCGCGGCGTGCTGGCGTCGGCGCTGGATTTGCCGCCGCACACGGAGGTCACGGGCGCGCGCATCTGGGGCCCGGGCGAGGATCCGTCGGTGGATCTGGCGGCCGGCTGGCTCGCCGATCGCCTGGCCGCCCCGGTGGCCCGCGTGGTCACCGATGAGCCGGAGGTGCCGCTCGACGCCGACGGCGACGCGAAGCCGCCGGTCACGCGCGTGGTGCTGGAGCGTGAGGGGGCGACGGTGTCTCTGGCCGTGGAGAACGCCTCCACCGCCTGCGTCACGGTCAACGGCCGCCGGCCGTTCAAGGTGGCCCTGTCCCGCCGCACCACCGTCGATTGCTTGGCGGAGGAGCTGCGCCACCTCGACCCCGACACCGCCTACGCTCGCGCGTTGCGTGGCCTGAGCCGCGTCCGCCGCGTCACCGATTCGCTTTCCGACGCCGTGGAACCGGCGCCCGTCCCCAACGACCCCGAGGAGTCCACCCGATGACCGACGCCCAGTTTTCCCGCCACGACGATCTCGGCGCCCTGATTGAGGCGGCCCGCGCCCGCTTCGTGGAGGTGGTCACGGCGGCGCAGGGCGACGACGATCTCGCCCGGGTGGTCCTGACCGGCGGCGGCGCCGGCATCGGCCTGTTGGAGGCGCTGCGGAAGGATTCCGGCGACATCGAGTGGGATCGGGTGCTGGTGTTCTTCGGCGACGAGCGTTTCGTCCCGGCGGATTCCCCGGACCGCAACGTCGGGCAGGCGCGCGAGGCGCTGCTGGACCACGTGGGCATCCCGGAGTCGCACATCTTCGAGATCGCGCCCTCCGGTGGCGCGTACCTGGAGGACCCGGTGTGCGCCGCCGACGCGTACGCGGACATCCTGGAGATGCACGCCCCCGACGGTTTCGACCTGCACCTGCTGGGCATGGGCGGCGAGGGCCACGTGAACTCGCTGTTCCCGCACACCCCCGCCATCGCCGAGTCGGAGCGCCTGGTCGTGGAGGTCCGGGACTGCCCGAAGCCCCCGCCGACCCGCGTGTCGCTGACCCTCCCGGCCGTGAACACGGCCGAGCGGGTGTGGCTGCTGGTGTCCGGCGAAGGAAAGGCGGAGGCCGTGAAGGCCATCGCCGACGGCGAGCCGGCCGTGGAGTGGCCCGCGACGGGCGTCCACGGCCGCGCCGAAACCATCGTCTTCGTCGACGAGGCCGCCGCCTCGGGGCTCTAGGCCCCGGGGTCGGCGTCCGCGTCGACGCGCTTCTTCATGCGCTTCACCGCCGCGGCGGACCGGAGCCGGGAGGATCCCCAGCCGAGGGCGCCGGTGAGCAGAACGATCAGGCCCACGCCGATGGCGCCGATGGCCAGAATCGTGCCGTTGGAGACGACCCGGATCTGCTGTTCATGGACGACCCGTTCGCCGGCCTGGTTCCACGTTTCGATGTAAATGGTGTGGATCCCCGGTGGCGTTCCCTCGGGGATGACGAAGTCCTCGGCGATGTTGCCGTTCTCGTCGAGTTCACCGGTCCCGAGTATCACCGGTCGACTGCGCATCGACATGGTGTACGGCGCCCCGGGCTTGTTCAGCCGCCACGTCGGGGAGGTGACGACATCGAGCGCGGTGGCGCCGAGGGTGGCCTTCGGATTCCAGGTCCTCAGCCCGTTGATGACCAATCGTTTGCCCACGAAGCCAAGACCCGAGACGAGCCAATCTTTCGGCTTCTCGGTGATTGCGTTCATCGCGATTCTCGACCATCCGGAATCGGCCGCGATGTTGCCGGACGTCGGTGCAGCTTCCGCACTCGTCGACCACGCCGCGATCGCCTGGGCCATCGCAACGTGCCCACGGGCATTCGGGTGCGCGAGTTCCTGCAGCTCGTGCCTGGTCTCGTCATTGGGGAGGATCTTGCGCCACCACAGCGTCTCGTTCATGGACACCAGCCCGGGCATGTCCACCGGGCGCGGCCGCACGGCCCAATTGTCCTCCGCGCAGATATGGTTCTCCGTCTGCATGACGTGAATGACCGGCTCGGGGTAATGGGCGGGAACGCCCTGGCTCCGAGCCTCCCTAACCGCGGCCTGCACCGATCCGTTGAGCGCGTTCAGGTAGGCGTTCAACAGTCCGTATTCGCCGGCGTCGACGCCATCGAAACAGAAGGGGCCCGTACCGGGAGCCGCCACGTTCTGCCGGAACGGGATGATGCGGGGATAGGGCACGACGACGATGGGGGCGAAACGTCCATCGCGTTCCTCGACGCGATCCTCGTCGTTGAGTGTGCGGTGCACGTTCATGATTGCCCTGAAGATATTCTCTTGGGCCGCGCCGCCCCGCCGTGACACGTCAATGTAGCCGTTGCCGCCGTAGCCGCAGTTTTTGCCGATGACGCAGGAGCGGATGAGTCCTCCGAAACCGGTGTCGTTTCCGCCGACGCTCATCAGTACGGCGTCGACCTGTTCCTCGTCCTGAATCTGGTCGAGCCGGTCGAGCTGCGGCTGGACGTTGTCCGGGTGGTTGCGGGAGTTTCCGACGAAGTCGTCGGCGACGGCACCGGAACAGGCGATGTTGGTCGTGCCGCCGTCGCCGAAGAGAAGCTCCCCGTAGGCGTTGCCGGAGCGATGGCACCAGGCGCCACCGGTTTCGTCCGCGTCGTAATCATTGAGGCTGTATGCCGCACCTTCCCCCGACGCATACGAGTCGCCCATGATCACCGCGTGTTGGACGTCGTCGAATATCGGCCCGTAGGCGCCGGGGTCAAGTTCGTCGGTGACGCGTACGTCGCCTTCGAGGATGATGGTCTCGGCGTTGTCCGCCGACACCCAGAGTCGCCACCGGTAGTCGCCGGGGCGGACGGCCGGGCTCGGTTTGATGGTGAAGGATCTCTGCGCCGTCTCCCCCACTGTGATGTTGCCGTAGTACTGCACCGGTCGAGTCACGGTGACGGCGCCCGGCTGCCCGTTCGCGGACATGAGGGTCATAGCCGCGCGAACGTCGCGGGCCGTACCGGAACCGTTGACGCCGACGGTCACGCCGGCGGCGGAACCCGAGCCACCGGGTCCGATGCTGCGCGGAATGACGGCCGGGATGTCCGTTTGGACGTCGAGGGTCGGCAGGACCGAATCGCGGAGCATGTCCTTGAGCTCGTTCGGGTCGTCGGAAAGCATGGCGCGACCCCCGGTGACGTTGGCCACGCACTCCATTTCGGCGCGCGCCGATTCCGGCAGGTTCAGTCCGACGGTGTTGACCTGGACGTCGAAGCCGTCGGCGGACAGTTCCTCGGCGACCTCGCACACCGACCGGCTGCCGCAGTTCGCCTCGCCGTCGGAGAAGAGGAGGATGGCGCCGCTCGACGCGCCGGAGTTCCGCAGGATGTCCGCCGCGTTGCGCAGCGCCGGCCCCGTCGGGGTGTCGCCGCTGGCGTGGAGGCCCTGCACCGCGGATTCCGCCCGCGACCGGTCGACGGTCGACCCCGGGTCCACCAGCAGCTCACCGGTACTGCAGCCCTGGCCGTCGGTGGCGCCGGCCCCGGGGTACGACAGGATGCCCAGCGGGTTCGTCTCCCCGAGGTCGCCAACGACGTCGAGCAGCGCTTCCTGCGCCAATGCGAGCCGCGTCCGCGAGGTGCTGTTCGCGTCGGACAGCTGCACCGAATTGCCCATCGACGCCGAGGTGTCGATGACCATCATGTACGGCGTCCGCGCCGTATGCCGGAACGTTTCGTCGTCCTCCTGCGCCCACGCCCGGGGGTTGGGCGCGCCGATCGTCAGCATCGCGACGACGAGCACCAGGGCGAGGAACTTCAGCTCTTTTCGTGCCGACGTCATGACGTCAGCTCCCGGGCGCCATCCGGCGTCACCCTGAGGGTTGCGTCGGCGAGGGCGAACTGAACGTCCTCATCATTGGTGAACGCCTCGATTTCGAGCCTGAGCACGTCGGCGACGGACACCTCGATTTCGCGGGACTCGCCGTGGCGCACCTCGATTTCCTCGATGACTTCGCCGTCGCCCTTGATGACGATCCGTCCCGACCCCATCTCCCCGGCGTCGGTCGTGCCGACGGTCATGGTCAGCGTCCCGGCATGCCGGCCCAGCGTCCAGTAGCCGCCGAAGGGGTCATCGGAATCCTCGCGCGGGGTGCCCGTCCAGACGTCGGCGTACTCCGTGCCGTCGACGGACACGTTCGAATTGCCGCTCCAGTCGCCGCGGGACTCGGTGGTCACGTCGGAAAGCATCACCGTCGACCCCTCGTCGGCGACGAGCAGCTCGACGACCTCACCGACGATTTCCCCCTCCTCTGGGACGGTGCCGGTCACGTTGCCCTCCGGTTCCCCCATGTCGAGCACGCGCGTGACGACGACGACGGCGCCCGCGTCGTCAAGTTCCTGCCGGACCTCGGTCATCGGGCGACCGGCGTAGTCGGGCATCGTCATTTCGGCGGCCACGGTGACCACCACTTCGATGTCCTCGCCCTCCGTCGCCGCGCCCGCCGCGGGGGTCTGGGCGACGACGGCGCCGGGCGTGCCGGCGGAGGGACGTTCCTCGAACCGCACCGGTGCCGTGATCGACGAACCCTCCAGCACGTACTCGGCGGCGATGCGCTCCAGGCCGAGGATGTCGGGCATCGGGCCCGATTCACCGGACAGCGCCGCGGCCTCGTTTTCCACGACGACCTCGTTGATTTCGCGCGGGAAGAGCAGGCGGCCGGCGCCCATGCTGACCAGGATGAGGCCGAGCACCATCAGCGCCGTGAACCAGCGCGGCTTCTTCGTCGGCCACTTCGGCAACCGCCGCTTGCGTTCCCGGCGGGCTTTCGGCGCCTCCGGTTCACCGGGTTTCGCGGCCGGGGCTCCCCTCGCGCCCATCGGCTGCCGTGGCGGACCCTGCGGGGGCGGCGGGGGCGGCGGGGTCGTCCCCCAAGCCTGGGCCGGCCGACCCCAGGATTCGCCGCGCGGATCGTGTGCGTCGCTCATGACCACGATCGTATTCAGGGCAGGTCAACCACGGTTTCCGCCACCGAATCAGTGGTCACCCGCTGACGCCCCGGCGGGCATGAAAAAACCCGGGTTCCACGGTGGGAACCCGGGATGCCGTACCGGCCCGTCGGAAAGCTACCAGCCGAAGGCCTGGAACAGCCCCAGCAGCACGATGCAGGCAATCCAGATGATGGCCGTGACGATGGTGACGTAGTCGAGGTTCTTCTCCACCACGGTCGAACCGGACAGGTTCGACTGCATGCCGCCGCCGAAGAGGCTGGAAAGTCCGCCGCCCTTGCCCTTGTGCAGGAGGATGAAGAGCGCCATCAGCAGGGAGCTGATGATCAGGACGATCTGGATGGCGAGGTACACGCGCACTCCCTTTTCGTTCTCGGGTCGCCCCATGCCGGGGCGCAGTCGATGTTCCAGGTTACCGCACGCCCGCCGCCCAACGCAGATCGACTCGCGGGGGCGGGGGCGGGTTCGGCGCCTAGCCGGAGTTGCGCAGGGCCGTCGCCAGGCCGTTCATGGTCAGCTGGATGCCGCGGCGCACCTTGTCGCGGGCGTCGCCGGCGCGGTAGCGGCGCAGCATCTCCAGCTGGATGACGTTCAGCGGCATCAGGTACGGGAAGCGCATATCCACCGAACGCGCCAGCAGCGGGTTGTCGCCCAGCAGCGAGTCGTAGCCGGTGATGCGCAGGAACATGTCGAGGGTCAGCTCGTACTCCTCGCGGATGCGGCCGTTGATGCGGTCGGCGACCTCCCGGTCGGCGACGAGCCCGGCGTAGAGCTCCGCGAAGTCGAGGTCGGCCTTCGCCATGACCTGCGCCATGTTCGACAGCACCGAGTTGAAGAACGGCCACGAGCGGTTCAGCTCGCGCAGCTCCTCCAGGCGGGAACCGTCGGCGTCCTCCCCCACCCATTCCTTCAGGGCGGTGCCGACGCCGAACCAGCCCGGCACCATCGACCTCTGCTGCGACCACGCCAGCACCCACGGGATGGCGCGCAGGTCGCCGATGGACTTCGTCTGCTTGCGCGACGACGGCCGCGAGCCGATGTTGAGGCTGCCGATTTCCTCCACCGGCGTCGAGTTCTCGAAGAACTCGATGAAGCCGGGGTCGTCGTGCATCAGCGAGGCGTAGGCGTCGCGGGAACGCTCCGAGATGTCCGCCATCACCTCGTACGCGCGGCTCTGGTCGTCGAGGTCCTCCACGTCGAGCAGCGTCGACTCGATGGTGGCGGACACCAGCGCCTCGAGGTTGCGGCGCGCCGCCACCGGGTGGCCGTACTTGGCGGAGACGATCTCGCCCTGCTCGGTGATGCGCACCGAACCCTGCACGGCGCCCTTCGGCTGCGCGAGGATCGCCTCGTAGGAGGGTCCGCCGCCACGGCCGACGGTGCCGCCGCGCCCGTGGAAGAGGCGCAGGCGGATGTTCCAGTCGGAGGCGGCCGCCGCCAGCTGCGTCTCCGCGTCGTACAGCGCCCAGTTCGCGGCGAAGTAGCCGCCGTCCTTGTTCGAGTCCGAGTACCCGAGCATAACTTCCTGCAGGTCACCGCGGTGCGCGACGTAACGCCGGTACGCGGGGACGCCCCAGGCCTCGCGCAGCACGCCCGCGCCCGCCTGCAGGTCCTCGATGGTCTCGAACAGCGGGATGACGTCGACGGTGCCGTGCGCGCCCGTCTCGTCGACGGACAGCAGCCCGACCTCCTTGAGCAGGATCATCGGCTCCAGCAGATCCGACACCGACGAGCACATCGACACGATGAAGTGCGGAACGACCTCCGGCCCGTACGCGTCGACCGCGTAGGCCGCCGCCCGCAGGATGCCCAGCTCGCGCTCGGTGGGCTCGCTGAGGCTCACGCCGCGCGGGATGAGGGGGCGTGCCGACGACAGCTCCTTCGTCAGCAGTTCCACCCGGCTGCGCTCCGGCAGCGTGGCGTAGTCATCCGTGACCCCGGACATGCGGAACAGTTCGCCGATGATGTTCTCCAGCGACTCCGAGTTCTGCCGCAGGTCCAGCGAGTACAGGTGGAAGCCGAAGACGTCGGTGGCGGACTGGATGTCCGCGAGGCGGTGGTCGGCGATGAGGTCGTCGTGGGTGCGGCGCAGCGAGGACTCGACGATGTCGAGGTCCCGGCGCATCTCGGCGACCTCCGCGTAGGGCTCGTGCATGGACCAGTCCCCCTCGACCACCGAATGGCCCAGCCGGGAGATGGCGGTGGCGGCGACGCGGCCGCGGATGCCGTGGATGGCGCGGCGGTAGGGCTCGTCGGAACGGTTGGGGATGTCGTTGTGGCCGCGGCTGGCCAGGTCCACCAGGTCAACGGACACCTGCACCAGGCGGTCGGAGAAGCTCAGCTCCCGCTCCAGGGCGTGCAGCTCCTTCATGTAGTGGCGCAGGATGGTGCCGGCCGCGCGGTCGGTGGCGTAGCGGACGGTGTCGTGGGTGACGTAGGGGTTGCCGTCGTGGTCGCCGCCGATCCAGGAGCCCATGCGCAGGATCGGGGTCTCCGGCACGTCGTCCCCGCCGAGCTCCCGCATCGCGTGGATGACGTCGCGGTTCAATCGCGGCACCGTCTCCAGCAGCGACAGCTGGTAGTAGCGCAGGCCCACCTCGACCTCGTCGCGGATGTCCGGGCGGTTCATGCGGATGAGCGCGGTCTGCCACAGCGTCAGGATGCGCCGGCGGATCTCCTGGTCCAGCTGATCCAGCCGCGCCTGCGTGCGGGCGTTCTCCGGGGCGCGCAGGATCTCGTGGCGGGCGCGCATGGAGGCGCCGATGTGCTTCTGCACGTCGAACACCGTGCGGCGGCGAGTCTCCGTCGGGTGCGCCGTGAGCACCGGCACCACCTCGGCCACCCGCATCATGCCCGCCAGGTCCGCCGTGCCGACGTTGGCCGCGCGGAGCTTCTCCCACGTCGCGTCGAGCGTGGAGTCGCGGGGCGGCTCCCCCGCGTCCAGGCCCGCCTCCAGCAGCCGCTCCTCGTGCAGATCCTCGGCGAGGTTCGCCAGCAGCGCGAAGTGCGTGAAGGCGCGGATGATCGGGTTGGCCGCCAGCGGGTCGATGTCGTGGAACAGCTCCGCCAGGTCATCGAGCTCCGCTTCCCCGCGGTGCCGCTTGAACGCGGTGCGGCGGGCGGTCTCGACGAGGTTGAAGACCTCCTCGCCCTCCTGCTCGCGGATCACCTCGCCGAGGAGGCGGCCCAGGTGGCGGATATCGTCCTTGAGGGTGTCGAGGCTGGTGACGACTGCGGCGTTCATGGCCGAGCTCCTATCGCGGGGTTGCGCTGGTGGTGCGGAGGTGTGCGTGGGATGGTGCCGCGGCGCGAACGCCCCGTAAACGCGGTGTCGCGTCTACGGGGCGTTCGTGCGGCATGTCGGGGACGGGGCCTTTACTGGACCGCGTCGGCGGCGAGGGCGCAGAGCTTGGCGAACGCCTCGCCGTCCAGGGAGGCGCCGCCGACGAGGCCGCCGTCGACGTCCGGCTGGCCGACGATCTCGCCGACGTTCTCGGCCTTGACCGAGCCGCCGTAGAGGATGCGCATGTTCTTGGCCAGCGTGTCGCCGCCGAGCTCGGCGATGGTCTCGCGGATCGCGGCGCAGACCTCCTGCGCGTCGGCGGCCGAGGCGACCTTGCCGGTGCCGATGGCCCACACGGGCTCGTAGGCGATGACGACCTTGGCCAGGTCCGCCTCGGTCAGGCCCGCCAGGGAGCCCTTGACCTGCTCGACGACGTGGGCGACGTGCTCGTCGGCCTCGCGGACCTCGAGCGGCTCGCCGACGCACACGATGGGCGCCATGTCCTCCTTGACGGCGGCCTTGGCCTTCTTGGCCACCAGGGCATCGTCCTCGGCGTGCATCTCGCGGCGCTCGGAGTGGCCGACGACGACCCAACGGCAGCCCAGCTTCGACAGCATGGAGGCGGAAATCTCGCCGGTGTAGGCGCCGGCCTCATGGACGGAGACGTCCTGCGCGCCGTAGGTGACGCCCAGCTTGTCGCCCTCCACCAGCGTCTGGACCGAACGGATGTCCGTGAACGGGGGGATCACCGCGACGTCGACCTTGTCGTAGTACTCCTTCGGCAGGGCGAAGGCGAGCTTCTGCACGACGCCGATGGCCTCGAGGTGGTTGAGGTTCATCTTCCAGTTGCCGGCGATGAGGGGCTTGCGTGCCATGGTTGGTGTCACTTCCTGATGGTTGGCGGGTTCGGGAAAAGAGGGGGCCGGAACATGCCCCGGCCCGGGGCTTTAGGAGTCGAGGACCTCGACGCCCGGCAGCTCCTTGCCCTCCAGGTACTCGAGGGAGGCTCCGCCACCGGTGGAGATGTGGCTGAAGCCGTCCTCGTCGAGGCCGAGGGTGCGCACCGCGGCGGCGGAGTCGCCGCCGCCGACGACGGAGAAGCAGCCGTTGTCGCGGGTGGCGTCGATGATCGCCTGGGCGACGAAGCGGGTGCCGTTGGCGAACGCGTCCATCTCGAACACGCCCATCGGGCCGTTCCAGAAGACGGTCTTGGTGCCGGCCAGCACGGTGGCGAAGGCCTTGGCGGACTCGGGGCCGATGTCCAGGCCCATCCAGCCCTCCGGGATCTCGTCGGCGGCGACGACCTTGTGGTCGGCGTCGGCGGCGAACTCGGAGGCGACGACGACGTCGGTCGGCAGGACGATCTGGTCGCCGTAGCGCTCCAGCAGGTCCTTGCAGGTGTCGATCATCTCGTCCTGCAGCAGGGAGTTGCCCACGGCGTGGCCCTGCGCGGCGAGGAAGGTGAAGCACATGCCGCCGCCGATGACCAGGGAGTCGACCTTCGGGGCCAGGGCCTCGATGACGCCCAGCTTGTCGGAGACCTTGGAGCCGCCCAGCACCACGGCGTAGGGCTGCTCGGGGGTCTCGCCGACCTTGCGGAGCACCTCGAGCTCGGACTCGACCAGGCCGCCGGCGTAGTGCGGCAGCTTCTGGGCGACGTCGAAGACGGAGGCCTGCTTGCGGTGGACGACGCCGAAGCCGTCGGAGACGAAGGCGCCGCCCGGCACCAGCGCGGCCAGCTCGTCGGCGAAGGCGGCGCGCTCGGCGTCGTCCTTCGAGGTCTCGCGGGCGTCGTAGCGGATGTTCTCCAGCAGCAGCACGTCGCCGTCGGTCAGGCCGTTGGCGCGCTCGTGGGCGTCCTCGCCGGACACGTCGCCGGTGACGGCGACGTAGCGGTCCAGGCGCTCGGACAGGGCCTCGGCGACCGGGGCCAGGGACAGCTCCGGCACGGCCTCGCCCTTCGGGCGGCCCAGGTGCGCCATGACGACGACCTTCGCGCCGGCGTCGGACAGCGACTTCAGGGTCGGCACGGAGGCGTCGATGCGGCCCGGGTCCGTGATGGTGCCGTCCTTCAGCGGGACGTTCAGGTCGGAGCGGACCAGCACGTAGCGGCCCTCGACGCCCTCGTCGAGCAGGTCCTTGAGGTTCTTGACGGTCATTGTCAATCCTTCTTTCGCGGTGATTTTCGCTGTGATGCCAGTTGGGCCGGGGTGCGCCCCGGAAGGCACACCCCGGCCCTTGGGGTTGGGTTGCTGGCTAACGCCTAGAGGCGCTCACCGACGTAGGCGGCGAGGTCGACGAGGCGGCAGGAGTAGCCCCACTCGTTGTCGTACCAGGAGACGACCTTGACCTGGTCGCCGATGACCTTGGTCAGCGGGGCGTCGAAGATGGAGGAACGGGGGTCGCCCTCGATGTCCTTGGACACGATCGGCTCCTCGTTGTAGCCGAGGATGCCCTTCAGCTCCTCCGACTCCGAGGCCTCCTTGATGGCGGCGTTGACGGACTCGACGGAGACCTCGTTCTTCGCGGTGAAGGTGAGGTCGGTGACGGAGCCGGTCGGGGTCGGGACGCGCAGCGCGTAGCCGTCCAGGACGCCCTTCAGCTGCGGCAGGACCAGGGCGACGGCCTTGGCGGCGCCGGTCGAGGTCGGGACGATGTTCAGGGCGGCGGCGCGGGCGCGGCGCAGGTCCTTGTGCGGGGCGTCGTGCAGGCGCTGGTCGCCGGTGTAGGCGTGGATGGTGGTCATCAGGCCACGCTCGATGCCGAACTTCTCGTCCAGGACCTTCGCCATCGGGGCGAGGCAGTTGGTGGTGCAGGACGCGTTGGAGATGATGTGGTGCTTCTCCGCGTCGTAGTCGGTGTGGTTCACGCCGACGACGAAGGTGGCGTCCTCGTTCTTCGCCGGGGCGGAGATGATGACCTTCTTGGCGCCACCGTCGATGTGGGCCTTGGCGGCCTCGGCGTCGGTGAAGAAGCCGGTGGACTCGACGACGACGTCGACGCCGACCTCGCCCCACGGCAGGTTCTTCGGGTCGCGCTCGGCCCAGACGGTCATGCGCTTGCCGTCGACGGTGATGGACTCGTCGTCGTAGGTCACCTCGGCATCGAGCTTGCCCATGATCGAGTCGTACTTGAGCAGGTGGGCGAGGGACTTGTTGTCGGTCAGGTCGTTGACCGCCACAACCTCGATGTCGGCGCCCTCCGCGATGATGGCGCGGAAGAAGTTGCGCCCGATGCGGCCGAAGCCGTTGATGCCTACACGAACCGTCACGATGATCTCCTCCAAAGGAATTTTCGGCTTGTTTATCTACCGGAAAGCCCGTTTCACCGGACCAACTGGTTCCGCTGAAAGTGTACGTGCGGTCACGGTGCTTCGCAGGGGCAACCACGCCGCCGCGGGGGTGACCCGCCGACACTCCCCGGGGCCGGCTACTCCCCGTCGAAAAGGTCGTCCGTGACGGCCGAAGATGTGTCCGGCACACCGGTTTCGGCGGCGCGCCGGTCCGCCATCGACAGCAGGCGGCGGATCCGCCCGGCGACCGCGTCCTTGGTCATCGGCGGATTGGCGAGCTGGCCCAGCTCCTCCAGGGAGGCCTGCCGGTGCTCGACGCGCAGGTGGCCGGCGGTGACGAGGTGTTCGGGGACGTCCTCGCCCAGGATTTCGAGGGCGCGTTCGACGCGGGCGGCGGCGACGACGGCGGCGCGGGCGGAGCGCCGCAGGTTCGCGTCGTCGAAGTTGGCGAGGCGGTTGGCGGTCGCCCGGACCTCGCGGCGCAGCCGCTGCTCCTCCCATTCGAGGCGGGTCGTCTGGGCCCCCATGC
>DUOR01000387.1 GCA_012838715.1 Actinomycetales bacterium | reverse complement strand
GTGCCGACGGGTTGTGCGCCGACCATCTGGCGCGCCGCTCCCGCGGCGAGAAGCACCCGGTGTGGGATTTCCTGTTCGAGTACTACCCGGTCACGCCGGGCAAGCTGCGGCGCTGGTCGCCCGGCTACGGCGTGGCGCTGGCCGACGCACGGCCGGAGGATGTGGCGCACCTGCGCGACGTCACGGTCGGGGCGGACGGGGTGGCCCGCCTCGATGAGGCTGCGCTGCGGGACCGCCGCGGTGACGCCATCGCGTACATCCGCGGGCTGCTCGCGGGGACACTGGCCAACGAGGCGCAGTTCGACTGCTTCGGCCTGCACGAATGGGCGATGGTCTACCGCGCCGACGAGACCCGGCACCCGGTGCCGCTGCGGCTGGGGCAGGCGAGGACGGACGCGGTGGTGGATTCGCACCAGGTGAAGTGCACGCATTACGACGCCTACCGGTTCTTCACCCCGGAGGCCGCGCCGCTGAACCGCAACCGTCCGACCCGGGACACCCAGCCGGCGTGCGAGCAGGCGGGCTGCCTGCACGCGAACATGGATCTGTACAAGTGGGCGACGAAACTGGCGCCGCTGGTGCCCGGCGAGCTGTGGCTGGATTCCTTCGAGCTGGCGCGGGACATCCGCCGCCTGGACATGGAGGCCTCCCCCTACGATTTGGCGGACCGCGGCTTCGCGCCGGTGCCGGTGGAAACGCCGGAGGGCAAGGCGGAGTACGTGCGCCGGCAGCGCGGGTTGGCCGGGCGGGCGGCGCCGATTCGTTCCGCGTTGCTCCAGCTCGCCGACGACTTCCTTGGTTAAGGTTGGTGCCGACAGCGTCGCGCCGGAGGTTCCGTCACGAGCGGGTGGCCGGGATGCCCAGGGGCGGCGGCCGCGTCACTACCGAGGGAGCTGAACGCGCATGGGCCGGCATTCCGACGGCAAGCCGAACTACCGGGTGGCCACCGGCCCCCTGATCCTGGTGCTGGTCGCCATTTTGGTGGGCGCCGCAGCCGTCGGCTGGTGGATGTTGCGGGACAGCACCGAGGAGGGGCGCCTCGCCGGCGGCGAATGCTCGAAGGGTGACCTGACCATGTACGTCGCCGCGGATCCGGCGGTCGTCGGCGAGGTCGAGGACCTGGCCACCCGGTACGCGGGCACGAATCCGGTGGTCCGGGACCATTGCGTGCGCCCCACGGTCGTGGACATGGGTTCGCGCCAGGTCGTCGACGCAGTGGCCGGGGCCGAGGATGCCGGGGAGCCCGGCGGCGCGATGCTCCCCGCAGTATGGGTGCCCGCCGATGATTCCTACGTCGACGAGCTCGCCGATTCCACCTCCGTCCGCGTCGCCGACGAGCGCGCCCGCCTGGAGCCGCAGCCGGTGGGCGTCGCCGTTCCCGCCGACCGCGCCGAAGAGCTTTCCGACGCATCCTGGGGCGACCTGCGGGACCTGACCGTGGCCACGCCCGGCGGCATGGACTCGGCGGCGTCCACCCTGGTCAACGTCGAATTGGAGGGTGGCACAGTGGAGAGCGGCGCGACGGAGGACGGCCCAGCGGAGAACGGCGCCGACGCCGGGGCACTGCGGGCGGC
>DUOR01000386.1 GCA_012838715.1 Actinomycetales bacterium | reverse complement strand
GGAGGACGACCCCGCCGACGACGGCCGCGCGGGCCGCTGACCCGGCCCCGTTCCCGACAGCCCCGACAGCAAGGACCTTCCCCGTGACCGACGCCGCCCCCACCGACGCCGAACTGGCCGGCCTGCCCGCCCTCGCGCCGCTGCTCGCCGACCGGCTCCGTGAGCTCGGCTACTCCGTCGCCGGCCTGCACGCGCTGCTGGGCGATTCCGGCATGGCCGCCCTCGACCGCGGTGAGCCCGAGGCCGTCGCCGCCGCCATCGACGCCGCGCTTTCCGACGCCGCGTTTTCCGACGCCGCGCGCCCCGCGCTCCCCGATCTCGTCCGCGCCTTCGTCGTCGGCGATGCCGCGGACCTTCGCCCGCACCTGGGCGACGGGCTGCTCGGCGGGTGCCTGTCGGCGGGCGTGCTGCGGGAGGTCGCCGGCGGCCATGTCGCGGCCATCGACGTCCGCCCCGTGCTCGTCGACGGGATCGAACGGCTCGTGTTCTCGGACCGCGACGCCTCCATGACCGACCACGTCCCCGGCCCGGACCATGTCCTCGGCGTCGGCCGCGCCTCGCGGTCCCTGCTGGACATCACCCCGACGGACGCCGTCGGCGAGGTCCTGGATCTCGGTTCCGGCTGCGGCGTCCAGGCGCTCGGCCAGCACAGGGCGGATCGGGTCACCGCCACCGATCTCCATCCCCGCGCCTGCACCTTCACCCGCGCGACGCTCGCCGCGGCCACCGGCGCCGGCGCCTCCCCGGAGGTCGAGGTGCTGGCCGGGTCCTGGTTCGAACCGGTGGCGGGCCGCCGGTTCGACCGCATCGTGGCCAATCCCCCGTTCGTCGTCGGCCTCCCCGAGGTCGGGCACGTGTACCGCGATTCGGGCCTCGACCTCGACGGCGCGACGGAGCTGATGCTCGGCAACCTCGCCGATCACCTCAACCCCGGCGGCACCGCGCACCTGCTGGGCGCCTGGGCCCACGTGGCCGGCGGGGACTGGGCCTCCCGCATCGCAGCGTGGTTGCCCGCCGAGGGGCTGGAGGCCTGGGTCGTCCAGCGCGACGTCGCGGACCCCGCCGAGTACGTGGGCACCTGGCTGCGCGACGAGTCCATCGATCCCCGCAGCCCCGAGGGCCGCGCCAAGACGCGCCGCTGGCTCGATCATTTCGCGGCCGCCGGCGTCACCGGCGTGGGTTTCGGGTACGTCACCGTCCAGCGCATCGACGGGCCCACCTCCTTGACCTGCGAGGACATGCCTCAGCCGCTGGGCGGCCCCTTCCGCGACGAGGCCGCCGAGTACCTCGTGCGAGCCGACTGGCTCCGCGACCGCGACGCCGCCGACATCCTCGCGGCCAACTTCCGCCTGCGCCCCGGCCTCGCCGTCGAGCGCGTCGAGGTCGCCGACGCCGCACAGGAACAAGGTTTTGAACCGGCCGCGCTGCGCGTCACCCGTACCGACGGCCCGCGGTGGAGCCACGACGCCGACGACGCCGTCGTGCGCATCCTCTCCGCCCTGCACCCGGACGCCTCCCTGGGCACCGTCATCGACGTGATGGCCATGCTCGGGGCCATCGACGAGGACGCGGCCGACGCCGTCAAGGAGGCCGTGGTGCCCGTCGTCGTCGACCTCGTGCGGCACGGGCTGGTGCTTCCGGTCGATCTGCTTGCCGACGGCGACGCCCCGGCCGATTCGAAAACAACCTGGGAAACGAACACACGGACGAAGGAGACCGGCAAATGAAGGCCGTGCTGACGAGGGTGACCCGCGCCGCGGTGCGCGTGGACGACGAGATCGTCGGGGAAATCGACGGCGGCGGCACGGGCGGCATTCTGGCGCTCGTCGGCGTCGGCCGCGACGACGACCCGGACGCCTGGCGCACCATGGCCCGCAAGATCGCGGAGCTGCGGATCCTCGACGGCGAGAAATCCGCGTCCGACGTGGGGGCTCCCGTTCTGGTGGTCAGCCAGTTCACGCTCATGGGCGCGACGCGGAAGGGCCGGCGGCCGTCGTGGACGGACGCCGCCCCGGGCGACGTCGCCGAGCCGACCATCGCGAAAATCGTCGCGGAGCTGCAGGAACGCGGCCTGACCGTCGCCGAGGGACGTTTCGGCGCAATGATGCGGGTGGAATCGGTCAATGATGGACCCTTTACCGTCCTGGTGGAGTGCTAGTTGCCGCCCATGCGCCACGCGACCACCATCGGCAAGCGGCGGGATGCGGGAACGGGCGCGCACCGGAGGGGAACCCTCTGGACGACACCGTTTACCCACCCCCG
>DUOR01000385.1 GCA_012838715.1 Actinomycetales bacterium | reverse complement strand
CGGGCCGACGGCCTCGGCCTCCTCGTAGAAGGGCAGGCCCTGGGCGGGGGCGCCGCCGGTCTGGATGGGCTTGCCGTCGGAACCGGTCATGATGACGCTCGACGCGCGGGCGCCGACGTTGGCGGCCGCCACTCCGTCGACGGCCTCGAGCTCGGCGACCTCCGCCCGGTTGATGCCCGGGGTGCCGGACCCGGCCTCCACGACGACGTCCATGCCGTCGTAGGCGGTGGCCAGCACCCCGTCGAACGCCTTGTTCAGCGAGGCGGTGAAAACGAACGCGCCGGAGATGAACGCCGTACCCAGCACCACCGAGAGGATGGTGAGAGTGAAACGGATCTTGTGGGCGGCGAGGCTGCGGAGCGAAACGCGCCGCATAGTGGATGAAGAAGGTGTCACAGGTCTTCCATGCGGGCCATGCGGTTGAGGATGGTGTCGGTGTCGGGGTCGCGGATCTCGTCGACGACGCGGCCGTCGGCGAGGAAGATGACGCGGTCCGCGTAGCTCGCGGCCTTCGCGTCATGGGTCACGATGACCACGGTCTGCCCGAGGTCGTCGACCGCGGTGCGGAGGATCTCCAGCACCTCGCGGGAGGCGTTGGAGTCCAGGTTGCCGGTCGGCTCGTCGCCGAAGATGATCTCCGGCCGGCCGACGAGGGCGCGGGCGCAGGCCACGCGCTGCTGCTGGCCGCCGGACAGTTCCGACGGGCGGTGCGACAGGCGCTCGGTCAGGCCCAGCCGCGAGGTGATCGAGTCGAACCATTCGCGGTCGACCTTCCGTCCGGCGATGTCCACCGGCAGGGTGATGTTCTCCTCCGCGGTGAGGGTGGGCACCAGGTTGAAGGACTGGAACACGAAGCCGAGGCGGTCGCGCCGCAGCGCCGTGATCTCCTTGTCGGAGAGCCCGGACAGTTCGGTGTCGCCGATGGTGGAGGTGCCCTCGGTCGCGGTGTCGAGGCCCGCCATGCAGTGCATGAGGGTCGACTTGCCCGAGCCGGAGGGGCCCATGATCGCGGTGAACTCGCCGCGGCCGAACTCGACGTCGACGGCGTCGAGCGCGACGACGGCGGTGTCGCCTTCTCCGTAGCGTTTGGTCAGGCCGGTCGCGCGGGCGGCCGGCTCCGTGACGCGGGTGGCGCCGGTGTCGGTGGGGCGGTGGCTGCCCGTGGTGTCGGGAGCGGACATGAGTGACCTTCCATGCGGGGTGTCGGTGGGACCGTCGGCTACATCTTTCCCCATTATGTCGCGGGCGGCGGGGTCAGGGGAGCGGTTGCCTCGCGGGTGCTGCGGAACACGCGGCGGGCGCCGGTGCGGGGGTCGTCGAAGGCGAGTTCGCGGCACAGCAGATGCAGCGGCCGGGCGGGATCCTCGGCGTCTTCGGGGAGGACGTCGGGGTACATCGGGTCGCCGAGGATCGGGAACCCCAGTTCGTTAAGGTGCAGCCGCAGCTGGTGCGTCCGCCCGGTCAGGGGCCGCAGCCGCCAGAGCGCGGTCCGGCCGTCGGCAAGCGCGGTGACGGAGTCGACGACGGTGCGCGCGTTCGGCTCGCCGGGCACGGTGCGCGCCTGGAGGATGCCGCGGATCTTCTCCTGCCGCGTGGCCAGCGTGAACGGCGCCGCCGGCAGTTCGCCGGGGCGGGGCGCGCGGGTCACCGCCTCGTAGCGCTTGACGACGCGGCCCGGCTCGGCGAACAGCTCCTGGTACGCCCTCCGGGCCCCGCGCCGCGCCACGAAAATGAGGGCGCCGGAGGTGAGGCGGTCGAGGCGGTGCGCGGGAATCGGCTCGCCGTCGCCGAGTTCGCGGCGCAGGCGCACCACGGCGGTCTCCGTGATGTGCCGCCCGCGCGGGGTGGTGGCCAGGAACGGGGGCTTGTCGACGACGATGAGATCGTCGTCCCGGTGGAGGATCGGCATCGGGCCGGCGATGGCGGCCTCGGGGGCGGGCATCCGGTAGAACCACACGTCCGTGCCGGGGCGCAGCGGGGTCCCGGGGTCGAGCGGTCGGCCG
>DUOR01000384.1 GCA_012838715.1 Actinomycetales bacterium | reverse complement strand
GCTTGCGGTCGATGCGCACGCCGACGGTGTCCCGCTTGTCGACGTCGAACTCGAGCCACGCGCCGCGCGACGGGATGATCTTGACGGAGTGCAGCGGGCGCTCGGTCGACTTGTCGATGGTCTCGTCGAAGTAGACGCCCGGGGAACGGACGAGCTGCGACACGACGACGCGCTCGGTGCCGTTCACGATGAACGTGCCCTTGTCGGTCATCATCGGGAAGTCGCCGATGAAGACGGTCTGGGACTTGATTTCACCGGTTTCCCGGTTGGTGAACTCGGCGGTGACGTACAGCGGCGCCGAGTAGTTGATGTCCTTGTCCTTGCACTCGTCGACCGTGTTCTTCACGGAGTCGAACCAGGGCTCGGACAGGGTGAGGGACATCTTCTGCGAGTAGTCCTCGATCGGGGACAGCTCGGCGAGGATGTCCTCGAGTCCACTGGTGACCTGCGATTCGTCACCGAGCTCCTCGGCGCGGCGGGCGCGCCATTCGGGAGTGCCGATGAGCCACGCGAAGGAATCGCGCTGCAGATCGAGAAGTCCCGGAACCGGGATCGGCTCGCTGATCTTCGCGAACGAGTACCTCTCCGAAGCTCCGGGAATACCGGCCACTGCCTTGGTCTGGCGGGAGACTGCCAAGATGGGTCCTTCCAGCACCTCACGCGGTGGACGCACCGGCAACCGGTGGTGCGTCCGCCCGCTTGGATTTAAGCGTTTGGATTGCAGGAATCACTTGAGGCGTGGGCAGGTCCGGTCGATGAGACGGCGGGCGCGAGATTGACTCGAAAGCCCATGTCATGGGCTATTTCGGCGACCCCTCGTTCCCGTCCGGCACGTCGAATCGGAGACACTACGACACACCTAATTCCAGCGCAACAATCCACCCTATACCATCGAATGCCGCACGTCCACCCCAAGTGACGGGGATATGGACGGGGCGTGTCGCGGATGCGTCATTCACGTCCGGTCGATGGCGGGTGCGTGGCCGGCCGATGTCGGGCCGGTGTCGCGGAGGTGTACCGCCGTTGTGTTTTTATGTGCGGCCGCTGGGGCGCGGGGAACTCGCGGTGCCGGTGGCCGTTCCGGTGTCGACGGGACCCATTGCGCTGGAACCGTCCGTGCCGTACCCGTCGCCGTCGCGCGGTCGACCGGGTTGCGGGGAATCATACTGCGGGGCCCCGCTTTCCGCGAGGGCACGCTTTCCGACGGCGGGTCGTCCGGCTCCCTTCCGGGAGCGGTCCCCGCGGCCGGTTTCGCCCTCGGGACGGAACGCCCCGGCGACTCCGCCGAACGCAAAGATAGCACCGATCACGATGAGCGCAATCGACCACGGCCGCAGCGGCGTCGTGTCGGCGACGCGGAGCGCCTGCTGCAGTAGGCCGGCGGTGGAGTACTCGTCGATGCCGCCGTCGAAGCGCAGGTAAGTGCGCTTGCGCTCGCCGGCGCGGTTGTCCCAGCCCAGGTCGATGTTCTCGTGGATGTCCACGACCATGCCGGAGCCCGGCTCGACGACCCAGTCGCGGGTGCCGGAGTACCAGAGGAACGCGGGTTCCTCGTCGACGGTGATCTGCGTGTGCGCGGCCCGGTACAGGGTGGCGAGGTTCGTCGGCTCGATGGTCTGGCGGAAGCGGAGCACCCGGTTGCCGCCGATCTCCTCTTCACCGACGAACTCGGCGGGGACGGTGCGGCGCAGCATGTCGTCGAAGACGGGGTACGTCTCCTGCTGCGTATCGGCGGGGAACTTCACCCAGTAGCCGTCCATCGGCACTTCCAGCGGCAGGCCGGCCATCTGGTCGGCCAGCTGCGCGGGACTCAGCGCCTCGCCGGTGAGGCGGTCGACGGTGAAGGTCCACACGGAAGCGTCGACGAGCTCGTAAATCGGGTCGGTACCCAGCACTTCCGGCGGCAGCTCGCGGGTCGTGGACGTGCCCAGGCGCAGCGACACCCTCGTCTCGTCCGCCGGCTCGATCAGCTCGCCGTGGAACTGGCGCCGGATGGGCGACACGACGTCCTCGCGCGACCCGTCGGGAAGCATGCGGGAGGCGACGCCCTCCTCCGCCCGCAGCGTGTACGTGGTGTCGGGCAGATCCAGGGGGATTTTGGGATCGTCCGACAGCAGCCGCGGCATCAGGAGCCCGGCCACGATCAACGCCGCGCCGAGCCCGAGGATGAGGACCGACGCGATTCGCGAGCGAGGAAGCATAGGCCCATCTTACCCACGGCCCCACCAGTCACAGCAGCGGTCCAATGAAGCCGACCGCGAACCCGGCCCGCTCCCCCGCCGACCGCCAACCCGGCCCGCTCCCCCGCCGACCACCGACCGCCGACCGCGAACCCGGCCCGGAACCCCCGGAAAGGCGAAACCCCGCCGCCACGCGGTGAAGCGTGGGCGGCGGGGCGTCGGAAAGCACTCGGGCGAAAAACCCGTGGCGCGGAATCCCTTACTTGAGGGAAACCTTGGCGCCGGCCTCCTCGAGCTTGGTCTTGGCGGCCTCGGCGTCGTCCTTGTTGGCGCCCTCGAGGATGGCCTTCGGGGCGGACTCGACGAGCTCCTTGGCCTCCTTCAGGCCCAGGCCGGAGACGATCTCGCGGACGGCCTTGATGACGCCGATCTTCTTGGCGCCGGCGTCCTCCAGAACGACGTCGAACTCGTCCTTCTCCTCGGCGGCGGCGGCAGCCTCGCCACCGGCGGCGGCGGCCACGGCGACCGGGGCGGCGGCGGTGACGTC
The DNA here is from genome assembly GCA_012838715.1 of Actinomycetales bacterium. GTDB lineage: Bacteria > Actinomycetota > Actinomycetes > Mycobacteriales > Mycobacteriaceae > Corynebacterium. The sequence goes on along the minus strand of DUOR01000384.1, from coordinate 77 downwards.
GAACTCGTCCTCGAACGCCTTCTTGAACTCGGTCAGCTCAACGAGGGTCATCTCCTTGAACGCCTCGAGCAGCTCCT
>DUOR01000383.1 GCA_012838715.1 Actinomycetales bacterium | reverse complement strand
TCCCCGGTGCGCCGCGACATCCGGCTGTCCCGCGCCCGCGGCAACATCACCCGCGACGCCGCCCGCGCGGTCGCCCTGGACCCCCTGCACTCCGACCCCCTGTCGCTGGCGTGAACGCCGTACGGCATGATTCCGCCATGCCCCATCCGAGACGCCGCCGCAACCTCGTCGGCACCGCCTTCCAGGCCCTGGCGAGCAAGGCCCCGCCGCGCCCGCCGCTGTCGCACGTGCTCACGGCGACGCTGGCGGTGACGCTGCCGCTGGCGTTCATCGGCTTCGCGGCGGACCACACGCACATCGCGCTGCTCATCCCGCCGATGGCGGCGACGGTGGCCCTCATCGTCGGCGGCCCGGACCTGCCGCTGGCGCAGCCGCGCAACGTGATCCTCGGGCACCTCATCGGCGCGCTCATCGGCATCGCCCTGGCCGCGGCGTGGCCGGGGTTGATCCTCGTCGGCGGCGTCGCCGCGGGCCTGGCCTTCGGCGCCATGCTCCTGCTGCGCTCGGCGCACTCGCCCGGCGCCGCGACCGCGATGCTGCTCGTCGTCCTGCCGACGGAGGACCCCTGGCTGTTCCTCGCCGTGCTCATGGCCTCGGCGGTGCTGTCGGTGACCGCGGGGCTCGTCGCCAACCGCGTCCGGCGCCTGCGGTACCCCGCCTACTGGTGGTGACCTGCGGCCCCTGTCGCGGAAATGTGTTCGCGGTTACAGTTGGGCGCATGGCCTGAAATGCCGTTCACCCTCTGGACGGCGCCGACGGGCCGACGACCATCCCACCCGCCAACGCAGGAAGCGACGGTGAAAGACGATGTCCGCCAAGAGCTCGAAGAAGAACAAGGCCGAGTCCAAGAAGGGCGCCGGCAAGGAGAAGGCCAGGAAGCAGGCCCAGGCCCACGACCCGGCGGCGGTGCGCCCCGGCGTGCCCGGCCCCGAGCCGGTGCCGTACGAGGAGCCGACGGAGCCGCGGGAGCCGCTGCCCCCGAAGGCCGATCAGAAGCTGCCCCCGGCCGCCCGCGACGAGAACCTTTCGCAGCGCGGCGCCTACCTGACCACCCCCCTGGGTTCCCGCCGCGCCGAGACGGACCATTCCCTGAAGGCCGGCGCCCGCGGCCCGGTGTTGCTGCAGGACCATCATTTCCAGGAGAAGCTGCAGCACTTCGACCGTGAGCGCATCCCGGAGCGCGTGGTCCACGCCCGCGGCGCCGGCGCGCACGGCACCTTCCGCTCCAACGGCAAGGCGTCGAAGCTGACCCGCGCGGCGTTCCTGGGCAAGGGCGTCGAGACCCCGGTGTTCGTGCGTTTCTCCACGGTCGCCGGTTTCCGCGGCAGCCTCGACACGGCCCGCGACACCCGTGGTTTCGCGGTGAAGTTCTACACCGAGGAGGGCAACTACGACCTCGTCGGCAACAACATCCCGGTGTTCTTCATCCAGGACGGCATCAAGTTCCCGGACGTCGTCCACTCGGTGAAGCCGCACATGGACCGCGAGATCCCGCAGGCGCAGTCGGCGCACGATTCCTTCTGGGATTTCGTGTCGCTGCACACCGAGGCCACGTTCCACACCATGTTCAACATGTCGGACCGCGGCATCCCGCGGTCGTACCGCATGATGGAGGGCTTCGGCGTCCACACGTTCCGCCTGGTCAACGCCAAGGGCGAGACGACGCTGGTGAAGTTCCACTGGAAGCCGAAGCTGGGCGTCCATTCGCAGCTGTGGGAGGAGGCGCAGCTGTCCGGCGGCGCGGACCCGGATCTGCACCGCCGCGATCTGGCCGACGCCATCGAGGCCGGCGCGTTCCCCGAGTGGGATCTGGGCGTGCAGGTGTTCCCGGACACCGAGGACGAGACCTTCCAGGGCATCGACCTCCTCGATCCGACGAAGCTGGTGCCCGAGGAGATTGCGCCGGTGGAGATCATCGGCACGATGACCCTCGACGGCAATCCCACGAACTACTTCGCGGAGACCGAGCAGGTGGCGTTCTGCCCGTCGAACCTGGTCACCGGCATCGAGCCGACGAATGACCCGCTGCTGCAGGGCCGCCTGTTCTCCTACACGGACACCCACATGCACCGCCTGGGCGGCCCGAACTTCACGCAGCTGCCCATCAACCGCCCGGTGGCGCCGGTCAACGACATGCAGCGCGACGGTTTCGGCCAGCACGCCATCCCGTCGGGCATCAACGCGCATCACCCGAACTCCGTCGACGGCGGTTGCCCGTTCCTGGCTGATCCGGAAACGGAGGCCGGGTACCTGGAGGTGCCGAAGGAGATCGCCGACGCGGTGAAGACCCGCGAGAAGCCGGAGAGCTTCACGGATCACTTCACCCAGCCGCGCATGCTGTGGAAGTCGCTGACCGACGTCGAGCGCGACCACATGACCGACGCGTACACCTTCGAGCTGTCGAAGTGCTACGACGAGACGATTCGCCTGCGCGTGGTCAACGAGGTGCTGGCGAACATCGACCATGATCTCGCGGCCGCGGTGGCGGAGGGCCTGGGCCTGCCGACGCCGAAGAAGGTCAAGAACCTGGCCGAGCCGGATCCCTCGCCGGCGCTGTCGCAGATTCGCGGCGACTTCCCGCTGGACGGCCGCCAGGTGGGCATCCTCGCGGACGCCGACACCCCGGCCAAGACCTTGAAAGCCCTGGTCAAGGGCATTGATGAGGCGGGCATGGTGCCGTTGGTCATCGCGGAGAAGGCGGGCACGGTGGGCGGCGAGACCGTCCAGCGCACCACCTACAACACGCGGTCCATCGAGTACGACGCGGTGGTCGTCGCCGCGGACGTCCAGGCGCCGGAGATGAAGGTGCTGCTGGGCGAGATGTTCCGCCACCTGAAGGCCATCGTCGCCGTCGATGGGGGCGCCAAGCTGGTGGAGGGCACCGTCGATGCGTCGGCCCCGGGCGTCGTGCTCGCCGACGGCGCTTCCGCGGCGCTCAAGTCGCTGCTGAAGCTCATGCCGGCGCACCGCGTCTGGGAGCGCGCCTGATGGAGTCGCTGCCGCTGCCGGGCTCCGGCCGTACCGCGGAGAGGTTCCGCGCCCTGTGGGAGGGGTGCCGCGCCGACGTCTCCCGGGGACGGTTGGCGGAGGCGCATCATGACGCCGACGCCATTTTCGCGGAGATCGGCGGCGGCCGGCGCGTGCGCCCCGACGAGTTGTGGGGCGTGTGGGCCGCCGAGCCCCCGAAGCCCGTGGTCGAGGCCACGCAGGGGCCCGACGGCTGGCTCCTCTCCGGCACCAAGCCCTGGTGCTCCGGTGCGGGGTTGTGCACCCATGCGCTGCTGACGGCGCGCGTGGACGGTTCGCCGCGCCTGTTCGCCGCCGATCTGCGCCATGACGGCGTGGGCTTTGCGACGGGCGCCTGGGTCAACGCCGGGATGGCGGACACCGCCACCGGCGAGGTCCATTTCGATTCGGTTCCGGCCGAAACGGTCGGCGGGCCGCGCGATTACCTGGACCGCCCGGGTTTCTGGCACGGCGGCGTCGGGGTGGCGGCGTGCTGGCTCGGTGGCGCCGCGGGGTTGCTGGACGTGGTCCGGAAGTCCGCGGCGAAGCCGGATCGTCCGCATGCCCTGGCGCACGCGGGCGCCATCGACGCGGCGCTGTCCACGGCGCGGTGGATGCTGGAGGGCGCGGCCGCCGAGATCGACGCCGACCCCCATGACGCCGACGCCGCCCGCATCCGGGCCCTCCGGGTGCGCACCTCGGCGGATCGCCTGTGCAACCGCATCCTCGATCACGTGGGCCGGGCGCTCGGCGCGGGGCCGTTGGCCCATGACGCCGACGTCGCGCAGCGCATCGCCGACGTGACCGTGTACACCCGCCAGTGCCACGCCGAGCGCGACGAGGCCTGGCTGGGGGAACTGCTGCCATGACCGTCCCGAACGGCTCCCGGTTCGGGGAGGTCGGAGCGGCCGGCGGCGTCCCCGCCACCGGCTGGCGCGATCATTTCGCCTCCCGGGCCGTCCCCCGCATCGACCTCCCCGAGGGCCCGCTGGTGCTGGTCGCCCCGCATCCCGACGACGAGGTCCTCGGCCTCGGCGCCACCCTCGCGGCCCGTGCCCCGGGCGACACCGTCATCTGCGTCTCCGACGGTTCGGCGTCCCATCCCGGGATCGTCGACCCCGCCGGGATGCGGGGGCGCCGCCGCGCCGAGTGCGCGGCCGGCGCCCGGGATTTGGGCGTGGACGTCGTCCACCTCGATCTCCCGGACGGCGCCCTGACGGCCGACGCCGTCGACGCGGCCCTGCACCCGGCCCTCGACGCCGCGAACCCCGCGACGGTGGCGGTGACCTGGTCCGGCGACGGCCACCCCGACCACCACCAGTGCGCGGAGTCCGTGTGGCGGTGGCGGGCCCGGCTTCGCCACGCGCCTCTGATCGTCGAGTACCCGGTGTGGATGTGGCATTGGGCCGGCATCGACGACCCGGCCGTGCCATGGCACCGGCTGCGGTCGCTCCCGGTGCCCCTGGCCGCGGAGGCCACGAAGCGGCAGGCGCTGTTCCGCCACGCCTCCCAGTTGGAGTCCATCGGCGGCGCCGATCCGATTCTGCCGCCGCAGGTGGTCGACCGGTTCTTCCTCGGCTGCGAGTGGGTGCTCCTGTGAACCGCGACTATTTCGAGGGCATCTACGCCGAGTCGGCCGACCCCTGGGATTTCGCGGCGAGCCCCTACGAGCGCCGCAAGTACGACCTGACCTTGGCCGCCCTGCCGAACGCCCGGTACTCCCGGGCGCTGGAGCCGGGGTGCTCGGTCGGCGTGCTCACCGCGGATCTCGCGGCCCGCTGCGATGCGCTGGAGGCGTGGGAGCCGATTGCCTCCCCGCGCCGGGAGGCCCGTGCCCGCACGGCCGCGATGCCGCACGTGACGGTCCGCGAGGCGGTCCTGGGCACCGACGAACCCCGCCCGGGCGACCCGATTGACCTGCTCGTCCTTTCCGAGGTGCTCTATTACCTGCCGGACGGGGAGCTGGAGGGCGCCGTCGGCACGCTCCTGGCGCACCTCGCCCCCGGCGCGCACGTCGTGGCGGTGCACTGGCGGCACCCCATCGACGGCATGGAGCTCGACGGCGACGCCGTCCACGCGCGCCTCGCCAAAATGCCGCTGACCACCATCGGCTCCTGGCTCGAACGCGATTTCCGCATCGACGTGTTCAGCGCGGGCGAGGGCGACTAGGCCTTGACCCAGTCCCCGCCCTCCCGGCGGATCAGGCCCATTTCCGCGAAAGCCCCGAGCCAGCCGAGCATGGGCCAGCGGCCGTGGCGGTCGCGGAACAGGCGGCCGTTGCGGAGGATGTCGTCGAGGTGCTCCACCGGCGGCGAGCTCACCGGGTGCCATTGGTGCAGCGCGTGCGCGCCGCCGACCCAGGTCATCGGCACGTCGTGGGCGGCGAGCTGCACCCCGAAGTCGGTGTCCTCGGCGCCGTAGCCGGCGTAGCCGTGGTGGAAGCCGCCGAACAGCCCGTCGATGCGCCGCCACAGGTCCGCGGTCACGGCGAAGCTCAGAGACCAGAACAGGTCGTGGCCGTCCGCCCCGGCCCGTTCGAGCGTGCCGGGCGGCGGTGCGGGCCGCGCCGGGTGGGGGTTCACCAGCGGGGGGAGCTTTCCGACGTCGAGATCCCCCGTCCCCTCCGCCAGATAGGTCACGGGCCCGCAGAGGACCGCGCCGGGATCGGCCGCCGCGGCGGCCGCGTAGCGGTCGATGAGGTCGGGCGCGGGGACGCAGTCGGCGTCGAGGAACACGAGCAGCCCGGCGCCCGCCCGCAGCGCCGCCGCGGCCCCGGCATTCCGCGCGGAGCCGAGGCGCACGGGCCCGTCGCCGGTGCGGTCGATCACCCCGGCGCCGGGGACATCCCACGTTTCGTCGCCAATCATGACGACGATGCGCCGCACGTCCGGCGCCCACCTGCGCAGCGCCTCATGCTGCCGCCCCAGGTGCCGCGCCCGATTTCGGGAGCAGACCGTGATCACGGTGATGTCCGCGCCCTCCCGCTCAGCCACGGGCCACCTCCCCGATGACGTCGGCCGCGCGGTCGGCGGCCCCGTCCGTGCCCCAGGCCGACCAGTCCGCGGCGGGCGCCCGATCCAGCAAGCCGGGCCAACAATCCGGCTCCGGGGGTTCCGCCCCGGCCATCATGGGCACGAGCGCCAGGCCGGCGTCGGAAAGCACGCGGGCGGTGGCGTCCTGCTCGCCGTAGGGGCGGGGCAACGGGAGGACGATGGCGCGGCGGCCGGCGGCGGCGACGTCGGCCACGGAGTTCTGGCCGGCGGCGCAGACGACCACGTCGGCGGCGCAGAGATCCGGCCACGGATCCTCGACCCACCCGTGGGCGCGGTCGAGGATGCGGAACTCGGCGCCGGGACAGGCGGCGGCGACGGCGTCGAAGTAGCCGTCGGGAAGCTCCTCCCCGCCCGCGCCACCGAGCACCGTCACCCGCATCCGGCCGGCGCCCGTGAAGCCGTGGCCGGTGGAATCGGGGCGGCGCCCCTCGAACCTCGTCACCCCGCCGACGGCGTGCACGCGATC
>DUOR01000382.1 GCA_012838715.1 Actinomycetales bacterium | reverse complement strand
GGCCTGGGCCGGGTCGGCGAGCCGCGGGTCGTCAGCGTCGCCACCGGAGACCACGATGATCGACGGGTCCTCGTCGTCGCGCGCGGCGGTGAACCCGGCCTGCGGACGCGGCTCGGCGTGCTCGGCCGGCGAGTTGAGGGCGTTCATCGTCGCGCCAATGAGGCTCGGGCGTTCCGAGGGAATCGCCGTCAGCGTCTCATGGTGGCCCGAGATGCCGGTGACGGTCATCAGCGTGTCGTACTCCGCGGCATTGCCGCCGGCGATGTCGGTGTTCAGGCGGTCGCCGATGACCACCGGGCGCTCCGCCCCCAGGCGCGCCGCGCCACGGTGGAACATCGGCGGCAGCGGCTTGCCGGCGCTGCGCGGGGTGACGCCGGTGGCGGAGACGATGGCCGCGACCATCGAGCCGTTGCCCACCAGCAGGCCGCGTTCCGTCGGCAGCGTCGTGTCCAGGTTGGAGGCCAGGTACTTGGCGCCGCGCGAAATCGACAGCGCAGCCTCGGACATCATCGCCCAGTTCGTGTTCGGGTTGTGCCCCTGGAACACGGCGGCCGGCTCGTCGTCGGCGCTGTCCACGACCTCGTAGCCCGCGCCGCGCGCCAGATCCTTGAACGAGTCCGCGCCCAGCACCAGCACCTTCGACCCCTCGGGGATGACGTCGGCGGCCATCTCGATGGCGGCCTGCGCCGAGGTGATCACGTCCTCCGCCCCGCAGTCGTAACCCAGGCCCCGCAGCTGGTCGGCCACGGTTTCCGGCGCGCGCGACGCGTTGTTCGTGACGAACAGCATCGGCAGCCCGGCCTCCGTCAGCGCCTCCAGGGCGCCCGGGACGGCCCGCGCGCCCTCGTAAATCGTTCCGTCCAGGTCCAGCAGCGCGGCGTCGTACCGGCCGGCAAGGTTCTCGTGGCTCATGGGGTGGGCTCCATTCCAGGCGTGGGTCGATGGGTGCGGGGTTCGGCGGGGGTCACCGCCGCCGTGCGTGCCGACGCCACCGCGGCCGCGCCCCCGAAAACCGGGGCGGGTTGCGGCGACGGCGGCGTCGGAAAGCGGCTACAGCTCCTCGAGGCGCTCGCGCGAGTCGAGCAGCTCGTCGGGGTCGACGTCGGCGGAGCGGGTGAACCACTCACGGGCCTCATCCTTGCGCCCCGCCTCCGCCAGCGCATCCGCGTAGGCGTAGAACAGGCGCGCCGCGGAGATTTCCGAGCGCTTGGCCTCCATGTTCTGGGTCTCCAGCTCCACGATGGCGCCGTCGACGTCACCCATGTCGCGGCGGGCGCCCGCGGCGACGATGGCCAGCTCCACCTTCGACTCGGCGTCGAGCTGCGCGGCATCATCCGAACGGGCGAGCTCGATGGCCTTCTCCGGGCGGCCCAGGCCGCGCTCGCAGTCGGCCATGACGGCCAGCATGCCGGGGCCACCGGACATGCGGCGGGCGGCGCGCAGCTCAGCGAGTGCTTCCTTCCACTCGCCGGCGTGGTACGCGGCGACGCCGTTGGTTTCGCGGACGACGCCGACGCGGCCGGCGCGATCCTTCGCGGCGCGGGCATGGCGCAGCGCCAGCTGCGGGTCCTCGGCCATGACGGAGGCCGCCATGATCATGTGGCGGGCCACCTGGTCGGCGTTGTCCTTGGCCAGGCTCTTCAGGTCCTGGCGCACGGACGGGTCGAGCTCGGCGGGATCGATGTCCTCCGGCAGCTTCGGCTCGTTCATGCGGGCGTTGATGCGCTCCTCGCGGAAGCCGGGCCGCTGCGGGCCGGTGCGCGGGGTGCGGTTGTCGGCCTGGTCGCGGCCGCCGCGGTTGGAGTGGCGGCGCTGGCCGCCCTTGAAGCCGCCCCGGCGGTCGTCGCGGCGATCGTCCCGGCGGTCGAAGCGACGGCCATCCCGGCC
>DUOR01000034.1 GCA_012838715.1 Actinomycetales bacterium | reverse complement strand
GTAGCTGGGACGATGACGACGACTGGGACGACGACGACTGGGACGACGACGACTGGGACGACGACTACGACGACGATTGGGACGACGACTGATGGCGGGGCGGAAAACCGCGGCGGCACGCGTCGGCAAGCGGACGGACCCGGGCCACGGGAAAAGGGAAACCCCCGCCGACGCCGCGGCAACCAGTGCGGAGCCCCTGGTGGGGTCGAGGTTCTCGGCGCGGTGGCGGATTGTCACGTGGATCATGGTGCTGCTGGGCATCGTGCTGTTCACGATCATCCTGACGACGCGCACGATCATGCTCTCCGAAGTCGAGGCCGGCGCGAACGCGCAGGTCGAGCAGGAGGCCGAGGAATTCCGGCGCTTCGCCGTCGAGGGCATCGACCCCGCCACGAGCGAACCGTTCGACTCGTCGACCAGGCTGTTCGAGGTGTTCCTGTCGCGGCAGATCCCCGAGGACGACGAGGTCATCGCCGGCATCGTCGGCGACCAGGTCATCCAAATCGAACGCGGCACCGGACCCGAGGGACTGGGCGCCGAGGGGCTCGTCTCCGACGGCGAACTGCTGCGGACCATCCGCGAAACCGACGCGGCCTCCGGCATCCTCGAATCCCGGGATTACGGGCGCGTCCACTGGGGGCGCGTCGCGCTGACCGGCGGGCCCGACACCGACCACCTGGTCATCGCCGCATTCACTTCCGAAGCCCGCGAAGGCGTGCACCACCAGATCCGGATCATCTCCGGCGTGGCCGTCGGCGGCCTGCTGCTGACGCTGCTCATCGCGTGGATGGTAGCCGGGCAGATTCTCGCGCCCGTGCGCGAGGTCCGCCGCGTCGCCGCCCGCATCCAGGACACCGACCTGTCGCAGCGGGTGCCCGTGACCGGCCGCGACGACATCGCCGAACTCGCGCTGACCTTCAACGGGATGCTCGACCGGCTGGAAACGTCGTACGCCACGCAGCGCCGCTTCATCGACGACGCCGGCCATGAACTGCGCACCCCGATCACCGTCATCCGCGGGCAGCTCGAACTGCTCGAGGGCGCGTCCGGCGAGGAACGCGAGCGCTCCATCCGCCTGGCGACGACGGAGCTCGACCGCATGTCGCGCATCGTCTCCGAGCTGCTCACTCTCGCCCGCGCCGAACGCTCCGACTTCGTCGTGCCCGCCGAAACCGACATCGCCGACCTGACCCTGGAACTCGAATCGAAGGCGCAGGCCCTCGGCGACCGGGAGTGGCTGGTCGAGGAAATCGCCGAAACCACGGCGATGATCGACTCCGAGCGGATCATGCAGGCGATGCTCCAGATCGCCTCCAACGCGGTGGATCACACGGACGAGGGGTCGCCGATCCGCATCGGCAGCCGGGTCACCGGCGCCGACCGCACCGGGTCGGGCGCGAATGGCGCCGGCCGGCTGCTGCGCCTGTGGATCACCGACTCCGGCCCCGGCCTGTCCGCCCACGACGCCCGCCACGTCTTCGACCGTTTCTCCCGCGGGTCCGCCGGGTCGAAGCGAAACAAGGGTGGCGCAGGCCTGGGCCTGTCCATCGTGAAGGCCATCGCCGACGCCCACCACGGCTCCGCCTGGGTGACCACCGAGGAAGGCAAGGGCGCGACCTTCGGGCTCGAACTCCCCGTCGGCCCGGCCCCCGCCACGCGTGCCGACGCCGCCTCGGGCAACCCCGCCGCCCCGGGAGACCCCGCCGACCGGGACGCTTCCGCCGCCGAAAGCTGGTCCGTCG
>DUOR01000381.1 GCA_012838715.1 Actinomycetales bacterium | reverse complement strand
GTACCGCGTGGCCGGCCGCCGGGGTGGAGACCTCCGCCGACGAGGAGCCGCGCTGGCGGCCCACCGACGCGGCCCCGACCCCGGTCGACCTGCCGTCGCGGTCGGTGCCCCGCCGCATGGGCGACGGCGAGTTCCGCGATTTGGGCGATTCCGACTCGGGACTGCCCGCGCTCGGGGAGGATCCGGAGCACACCCGGTCGCGGTTGACCGGTGGCCGGATCATCCGCCCGGACTCCGGCCCCGCCGGAATCTTCCGCGACGGGACCCCGGACGCCGAAGGCGGCGGAGCCGCCGAAACCCCCGATGGCGCCACCACCGACACCACCGACAACGACACCGAAGACACAACGGACGCCGTCCCCACGGACGATGCGGAAGGACGCGAGGAGCAGCAATGAACGCACCGACGGTCGACGCCACGAAGCTGGCGGAATTGGCAGAGCTGGTCAAGGAGCTGGCCATCGTCCACGGCCGGGTGACGCTGTCGTCCGGCAAGGAGGCCGACTACTACGTCGACCTGCGCCGCGCGACGCTGCACAACCGGGCCTCCCGCCTCATCGGCGAGCTGCTGCGCGAGCTGACCGCCGACTGGGATTACGTGTCCGTCGGTGGCCTGACCCTGGGCGCGGACCCGGTGGCCACCTCCGTGATGCACGCCGACGGCCGACCGATTGACGCGTTCGTCGTCCGCAAGGAGGCCAAGAAGCACGGCATGCAGCGGCGCGTCGAGGGCCCGGACATCGTCGGCAAGCGGGTGCTGGTGGTGGAGGACACCACGACCACCGGCAACTCCCCGCTGACGGCCGTGGCCGCGCTGCGCGAGGCCGGCGCCGAGGTGGTCGGCGTGGCGACGGTGGTCGACCGCGACACCGGCGCCGCCGACGTCATCCGCGCCGAGGGCGTCGACTACCGCTACCTGCTCGGCCTGAACGACCTGGGACTGGGGTAACCATGGGACGCACCCGGAAGAACAAGAACGGCGGGACGCCGAAGGAGACCCTGAAGCAGGCCGCCGTCCGCCGCACCATCGAGGGCGCGGGCGCGCTGGTCGCCGCCGTGTACCGCGGCACCCGCGAGCCGGAGCGCGCCGGATACGTCGGCGCCGCCACGGTCAACGTGGTGTCCTCGGCGCTGGGCGCGGAGAAGATCCGCAAGGCGTCGAAGACGGTGCTCATGCCGCTGCTGGCGGCCTCCGTCATCCGCCGCCGCCACGAAACGAAGCCCGCAGTCACCACGGGCCTGCTCGTCGGCCTCACCGCCGGCTGGATCGGCGACCTCGTGCTCATGCCGCGGAACAACGACCTGAACAAGGGCGCCGCGGCGTTCGCCGTGAACCAGGTGGCGTACATCAAGATGCTGCACGACGCCGGGGCCCGCCCCAACCGTTTCCGCGCTCTGACCCGTTACCCGCTGTGGGCGGCGTCCGTCGCCGGCGCCGCGTTCACCCGCCCGGATCTGCTGCCCGCCGCCGCGGGCTACGGCCTGCTGCTGACCGGCACGTCCATGCTCGGCGACGACTCCACCCTCGTCGACGGCCTGACGTCCCCCGCGGACCTCGCGCCCGGCGCCGACCTCGCGGCCGTCGACCCGCGCTTCGGCATCGGCCACGGCGGGAACCTGTTCCTCATCTCGGATGCGCTGCTGATGCTGCGTGCGCTCGTCGGCGAGGACACCATCGTCGGGAAGCTCCTCGACGCCGGCGTGATGGACACCTACACCGCTGCGCAGCTGCTGCTCGTCGACGGCATCCTGGAGCTCGGCCGGAAGTGACCGGGGGAGCCGAACCGGGCGGGGCCAACGCCGCCAACGCCGCCGACCAGCCCGGCCCGACCGAGTGGGGCCGGCCGCGCGTGGGCGTCGGGCCGTGGGCGGAGGAGCACCCGGGCGAGCCGATCCCCGACGACGCGCGGCACGACCCGGAGCTGCTTGCCGACGGCGACCGCCGCAACGTCGTCGACGCCTACCGTTACTGGACCCGTGAGGCGATCGTCGCCGACATCGACGCGCGCCGGCACCCGCTGCACGTGGCCATCGAGAACTTCGAGAACGACGCCAACATCGGCACCGTGGTCCGCACGGCCAACGCGTTCGCGGCGGCCGCGGTGCACATCGTCGGCAGGCGGCGCTGGAACCGCCGCGGCGCGATGGTCACCGACCGCTACCAGCACCTGATGCACCACGACACGGTCGGGGAGGTCGTCGCCTGGGCCCGCGAGCACGGGCTGGCGGTGGTCGCGGTGGACAACGTGCCGGGGTCGGTGCCGCTGGAAACCTCGGAGCTGCCGCGCGACTGCCTGCTGCTGTTCGGGCAGGAGGGGCCCGGCGTCACGGAGGACGCGCGGGCTGCGGCCGACATGACCGTCTCCATCGCCCAGTTCGGCTCGACGCGCTCGATCAACGCCGGGGTGGCGGCCGGAATCGCGATGCACGCCTGGATTCGGCGGCACGCGGATCTCGGCACGGCATGGTGACGCCGTGACCAGTAATGTTGACAATCGCGTGCCCGATGTCGCGGGCGCACGGATCCGATGCCGCCCACCGGCGACCGATGGCGGTGGCGACGGCCGGTAACGCGGAGAGGAGAGCGACGTGGTGACCAAGATGTCCCGCGCGGAGGCCGAGAATTGGGCGTACCGCGCGGATGTGGCCGAGCAGGCGATCCGCGATCGCCATGCCTCCAAGCTGTGGGGGCTGCCCGGCACGAAGCTGGCCATCCCGTCGTGGCCGGCCACCGCGCCGCACAAGCTGTTCTTCACCTGGCATTACTGGTGGCAGGCGCATTACCTGGAGTGCCTGGTCGACGCGGCGCAGCGCGTGCCGTCGAAGGAGAAGGCGAAGGCCGTGCGGGCGACGGTCCGCGGCATCCGCATCCGCAACCTGTCGCCGGTGACGTCGAACCAGTACTACGACGACCGCGCCTGGTTGACGCTGGCCCTGGGCCGCGCGGGCAAGGGCTGCCGCCGGTTGACGCGCCGCCTGCTCCGCTCGCTCACCGACGGCATCGATTCGGCGACCGGGGTGCTGCCCTGGCGCGTCGGTGACCTGTTCTTCAACGTGCCGTCGAACGGGCCGGCGGCCATCGCCTTCGCCCGCGCGGGCCGCCTCGACGAGGCGACGGCGCTGGTGGACTGGGTGTTCGACAACCTCGTCGACGATTCGGGCCTGATGCTCGATGGCGTGCGCCTGGAAATGGGCGGCGTCCAGGTCGAACGGGGCCGCTACACCTACAACCAGGGCGTCATGATCGGCGCGTGCCTGGAGCTCGCCCTGGCGCTGCGGGAGCGCGGCGACGAGGACGGCGCCACGAAGTACCTCACCCGCCTGCACAACCTGATTCACGCGGTGGCCAAGGACATGGCGACCGCCGGCGGGGTCATCAAGGGCAAGGGCGGCGGCGACGGCGGCCTGTTCAACGGCATCCTCGCCCGCTACCTCGCCGACGCCGCCGTCCGCATGCCCGACGACGGCCGCATGAACCGCGCGGCCGCCCGCATCGCCCGCCGGCTGGTGCTCGCGTCGGCAAGCAGTGCCTGGCAGCACCGCCTCGAAGTCGACGGCCTGCCGCTGTTCCCCGCCGACTGGACCGCCGACGCGACGTTCCCGCAGTCCGGCGGCCTGGTGGCGGCGTCCGTCGCCGGCGCCGTGCGTCCGTCGGCCGTGCC
>DUOR01000380.1 GCA_012838715.1 Actinomycetales bacterium | reverse complement strand
GCGGGTTTCGGGGGCGGCGCCGTCCGTCGCGGCGCCGGTTCCGGCGTCGTCGGCGTGCGCGCCCTTCTTGCCGTGGCCGAAGGGCAGGAAGTGGAGGACGGCCACCAGCACCGCGCCCCAGATGGCGCCGATGATGAGCGAGTAGACCGTGTTCACCAGCCAGCCCAGGAAGCCGGCGGGGACCAGGACCTCCAGCGAGTGGACGACCTCGTAGGGCCAGTGCCAGCCCAGCTCGTCGGTGCCCACCAGGATGATGTGGCCGCCGACCCACAGCATGGCGAAGGTGCCGATGACACCGATGACCGTCAGCACCTTCGGCATCGCCTTGACCAGGCCCATGCCGAACTTCTCGGCGAAGCCGCTGCCGCGGCGCGCCATGGCCAGGCCGATGTCGTCCATCTTCACCAGCAGGCCGACGACGCCGTAGACCAGGATCGTGATGGCCAGGGCCACGACGACGAGGATGATGGCGCGGCGCCAGAACGTTTCGTCGGCGACCTCGTTGAGGGAGATGACCATGATCTCCGCCGACAGGATGAGGTCGGTGAAGATGGCGGACTTCACCAGGCTGTCCTCGTCCGCCGGCTCACGGTCGACGACCTCGGCCTCCTTGGCGGCGCGAGCCTCCTCGCTGTCGCCCGCCATCATGTGGGAGACCTTTTCCCACACCTTCTCCATGCCCTCGAAGCACAGGTAGGAGCCGCCGAGCATGAGGATCGGCGTCAGCGCCCACGGCAGGAACTGGCTGAGCAGCAGGGCAATCGGGAGGATCAGCACGAGCTTGTTGACGATCGAGCCCTTCGCGATCCGCCAGATCATCGGCAGCTCGCGCTTCGGTTCGATGCCGGTGACGTACTGCGGGGTCACCGCCGCGTCATCGACGACGACGCCCGCGGCCTTCGCCCCCGCCTTGCCGGTCGCCGCGGCGATGTCGTCGACGGAGGCCGCCGCGGCGCGGGCCAGGGCCGCCACGTCGTCGAGCAGTGCCGCCAGACCGCCGCTCATCGGGGATCACCCGTCGGCGCGGCGTCGGGGCGGGGGCCGTCGGTGGCGGCCGGTGCGCGGCAACCGCCGTCGGCCCAGTCAAATTCGAGATTCATGTACGGGATTCTATTCCGGTTCCGGCCCGATCCGCCGTTTACGCCGGTAACGTCCGCCACATGCAATGGACTCCCGTTCAACTGAAACGGTTCATGTGGATGTGGCCGCCCTACCTCGGCGCCGGCGTGCGCATCGAGGAGGCGGCCGCGGACGGCAGCCGGCTCGTCGTCAAGCACCGCCTGCGGCCGTGGACCACTAACGCGGTGGGCACGGTGTTCGGCGGCACCATGCAGTCGATGACCGACCCGTTCTTCATGCTGCTGGCCATGCACCAGCTCGGCCGGGACTACAAGGTGTGGGACGTCGAGGCGGGCATCGAGTTCCTCAAGCCCGGCAAGGGGACGGTGCGCGCCGTCATCGAGATGCCGCCCGAGGTCGTGCAGGAGATGCGGGACGCCACCGCCGACGGGGCGAAGCACCTGCGCTGGTTCGAGTGCGACGTCACCGACGACTCCGGCGACGTGGTGGCCCGCGTCCGCCGCAAGCTGTACGTGCGCCGCAAGCCCGGGCGGTAGGCCCCGGCCCCGGCCACTCCCGGACCGGCGGCCCCCGGCCCGTGCCCGGTGGGGGCGTGGCACAATCGTGAACCATGAACGACCAGCAGCCCCAGCCGCCCGTGCCGCCGCAGGGCGAATCCCATCGCCCCACGTCGCAGCGCCCTTCCTTCGCCGACACCTACCGCGCCGTCCAGGCCGCGCAGTCCGGCCGCGCCGAGGAGGACGTGGTCGAGGACAAGGTCGAGCGCCCCGTGACGGCGTTCGTCGTCGTCGACGCGCAGAACGATTTTTCCGAGGGCGGGTCGCTGGCCGTGGCCGGCGCCGTCGAGGCGTACAAGGCCACCCACCGCCACCTGGCGGGTCGCGCCGGCAAGTACTCGGTGCTGGTCACCACCCGCGACAACCACATCGACCCGGGCGACCACTGGTCCGACGAGCCCGATTTCGTCGACTCCTGGCCGCGCCACTGCGCCGCCGGTGAGCCGGGTTCGGACTACCACCCCGAGATGAAGCGCGCCCTCGACTACTTCGCCGCGGTGAATCCGCAGGTGCCGCGCATCGACGTCACCAAGGGCGAGTACGAGGCCGCCTACTCCGGCTTCGAGGGCAAGACCGAGGCCGGCGTCACGCTTGCCGATGCATTGCGCGCCGCCGACGTGGAGCGGCTGGAGGTCGTCGGCGTGGCGACAGATCACTGCGTCCGCGCGACCGTGCTCGACGGACTGAAGGAAGGCTTCGACGTCGCGGTGTTCACCAACCAGATCGCGGCCGTCGACGACGCGCGCGGCAAGGCCTCGCTCGACGAGATGGCCGCCGCCGGCGCCGAAATCCTGGACAAGTAGGGGACCGGCGACGTGAAGGCGATGGTCCGCGGCGCCGCGGTGGCCGCGACGGTGCTCCTGTTCGGGTTGGCGGGCTGCGCCTCCGACGACTCGGGCGACCCCGGCGGCTCCGGCGCCGCGAATGGCGCGGGCGCCGGAGCGGAAGCGTCGGCAAGCAACGGCGCCGACGGCACGGCGAACGGTGACGGGGGAGCGGCGGAACCCGACGCGGAGGTGCCCGCCATCGCCGGGCCCACCCGCGACATGTGCGGCGGGGACATGGTCGCCGCGATGGAGACGGCCGGGTACGAACTGCTCCGGCGCGACGACGCCACCGGGTACTGCGACTTCGAGCACGCCGACGGGCAGTTGGTGCTGCTGATGAACGACCCGCTGCTGCAGTACGAACCGATCCACTCGGATTCGCGGCTGATGTCCGCCCGCGACGAACTCGACGACGGCATCCGCGACACCGTGTGGGCCGTCCCGGACCGGGCCACCGCGATGTACTCGCAGTGCCTCGCCGGCGAGACCGCCGGCGACGGATCGATGCAGTACCTGCTGTACACCGTCTTCGGCGGCGCCGCCGGTGACGGGACCTGCCGCGAGGCCGCGAACCTGTACGCCGACGTCGCCGGGGACTGAGAAACTGCGCCGCTCGCGGGGGTCGATCCGGGCGTATGATATCCACCAAGAAGCTATCCCGGCGCAAGGCAAGGACGAACCGATGACGAACCCGTACGACGACAAGAACAACGATCCTTTCGGCGACAAGCCCGGCGACGACGGCACGGGGCCCCGCGAGTCCGGCTCGACCGGCCGGGAAGGCTACGGCGGCCAGGGCGGGTACAGCGAAGGCTACGGATCCGCCGGCGGACCGCAGCAGGGATACGGCGGCCAGGGTGGCCAGGGTGCGCAGGGTTACGGTGGCCAGGGGTACGGCGGCCAGGGTTACGGTGGCCAGGGCTACGGCGCGTACGGCGGGCCGCAGCAGGGCTACGGTTCCGCGTCCGGCCCGATGCCCCCGAACTACATGGTCCCGGCGGTCATCGCGACCATCGCCGGTTTCCTTTTCTGCTGCCTCGCGGGCCTGCCCGCTGGTATCGCGTCCCTCGTCTTCTCCAATCAGGTGAAGTCGAAGTGGAGCATGGGTGACGCGCAGGGCGCGAAGAAGGCATCCGACAACGCCAAGCTGTGGGCCATCATCGCGGGCGTGCTGTCGGCGATTGGCCTCGTCTTCTTCATCTACTCGCTGTCCACCGGCGGATTCAGCTACTACTTCTAGGTCGGGTAGGCGACGGGAGGCGAGAGGGCACGGCATGTGCGGGGCACACGCGAATGAACCGACGGGCGGCGCCGGCGAGGCCGGTGGCGCTCCCGTGGTGACGCGCGACGTCGGGGCGGAGTCCCTGGGCAACCGCATCGGGCACTGGTTCGCCACCTCGCCGGCGGGCCCGTTGCTCGTCGCGGCGGGTGCCATCGGCGGCTGTATCGCCGTCAACGCCGCCGACCCGACCACCCCGGGCGGGCCGATTCCGGAGTGCCCGACGAAGGCGATCTTCGGCATCGCCTGCCCCGGCTGCGGCACCGCCCGCATGCTGTACTCGCTGACCACCTTCGACCTCACCGGGGCGCTGCGCTACAACGCGGTCGCCCTGGTCACGGTCCTGGCGCTGGTGTGGTCCTGGTTCGCGTGGTTCGGCCGCACCCTGGGCAAGAACCTGCCGGACTGGATGACCTGGAAGTGGCTGCCGCACACCATCACGATTGTGCTGGTGGTGTGGTTCATCGTCCGGCTGCTGCCGTTCGCGCCGTTCACCGCGCTGGCGGTGTAGCGCCGCGGCGGTTGGCCTGCGGAAAGGGCCGCGCCCCGG
>DUOR01000033.1 GCA_012838715.1 Actinomycetales bacterium | reverse complement strand
TCCCGTCGTCGTCGGCGCGGTGTACTCGGCGACGGGGGAGTGGCGCGGCATCCTCATCGCGCTGATTGCCAGCGCCGTGCTGATGGGCGCCGTCGGCATCCGCGCCGCGAAGTCGACGTTCATCGACGACGAATTGGCCGCGGCGATGCGATGAGCCCGGTTCGCGGGCAATCCCCGGCCGATGGTGGCCGTCGCCCGTGGGCCTGGCTGGCGCCGTCGTGTCACTGGATACACCGCGACCAGATACCGATTTAGCGACCTGCGGTTTTGCCGCCCGAAAAACTGGCGGTGTATCCAGATGCACTAACTCCCGCAGCGGCGGCCCCCGCCGGCCGGGGGAGCTGAGCCCTTCGATAGGGCCCGAACGGCACCTAGAACCGGTCCCACTCCGCGGGCGGTGGGGCCTCGACGGTCAGGGTACTGCCGTCGCGCATGGGCACCTCGAGGCGGTGCGCATGCAGGAGCATCCCCGTGATGCCGCGCCCCGCCACCGTCCGGTTGAACGCCGCCGAACCGTACCGGGTGTCGCCGCCGATGGGGTGCCCGGCGTGCTCGCAGTGCACGCGAATCTGATGTTTGCGGCCGGTAATCAGTTGCGCCTCAATCAGTGTCGCGCGGCGGCCGTGGCGCTTGGCGACGGTGAAGCGCGTCTCCGAACGTTGCCCGGTCGGCGACACGATGGTCCGGCGTTCCGTGCGGCGCAGGGGAGCGGTGCTGACGGTCAGGTCGCCGGGCCAATGGCCGTCGACGAGCGCGAGGTAATGCCGTTTGATGTCGCGCTCGCGGTCGCGGAGCACGCCCTGCAGGTGGCGGAGGGTCGCGGACGTCTTTGCGACCATCAGCAGACCGGACGTCTCCCGGTCGATGCGGTGCGCCAGCTCCAGGTCGGGCAGGTCGGGGCGGGCCTGCCGCAGCGCCTCGATGACGCCCGCTTCAACGCCCGTGCCGCGGTGCACCGCCAGGTCGACGGGCTTGTCGACGACGATGAGCTCATCGCACTCGTGGACGATCGCGTTTTTCACCGTGGCGACGAGGTGGTCGGGGACCCGGCGGGGCTTCGACGCTTCCTCGACCGTGATGTCCGGGAGGGTCAGCTCGTCGCCGCCGGAAACGCGATGATTCTGCTTGACCTTCGCGCCGTTGACGCGGATTTTGCCCTCGCGCATCAGGCGGAACAGCAGGGTCGCGGGCACGCCCTTGAGCTGCGAGCGGATGTACTTGTCCAGGCGCCGGCCGTCGTGGGCCTCGGGAACCGTGATGGTCCGGGCCGCGAAATTACGGGTCGGGCTACCCCGCTGGCTGCCGCGTCGGCCGGAAGATTGCGGGCTCTGCGGGCTGCCCCGCTGGTTGCCGCGGCGGGGTGGCCGCCGTCCGGAACTGGCCCCGATTGTTCTCACCACTTCAAAAATGCCGCTGACCAGGAACCATCGACCATAGCCGCAGCACCCGGCACAAGGCCAAACTTTCCGGGACGCCACCGGGCCCCGACGGATCTCTCGGATCCGCCCCGAAGCCCCCAAGCCCCGCCAACCCTCCGGGCCGCCGCCGGGCCCCGCCCGAACCACCCGGACCCCGCCAACCCGCGAGGCCTCCGCGGGCGGGGATTCCAGGGCGTCGGAAAGCAATTGCGCAATAGGGTGATTGAATGGGGGCCACGTGGTTTCCCACCAACCGACACCCGGCGAAACCCGCACCAGCGAAAGGCGGCGCAGCGCATGCACGACGAAACGAAGCTCATCCACTCCGGCTACGTGCCGGGCAACAAGGACCCGCGGCAGGTGCCCATCGTCCAGTCGACGACGTACACGTTCGACTCCTCGGACGACATCGCCGCCGTGTTCGACGAGCCGACGCACGCGCTGATTTACTCGCGCTTCGCCAACCCGACGGTGATGGCCGTCGAGTCGAAGATCGCCGACCTCGAGGGCGGCGCCGCGGCGATGGCGACCAGCTCGGGGCAGGCGGCGACGGCGCTGACCATCATGAACCTGTGCTCCGCCGGCGACAGCTTCGTCGCGTCGTCGGAGATTTACGGCGGCACGTCGAACCTGTTCTCCACGACGCTGAAGCGGTTCGGCATCGAGGTCATCTACGTCGACCAGAACGCCTCCGAAGCCGAAATCGCCGCCGCGTTCAAGCCGAACACGAAGGCCCTGTTCGGAGAGATCATCGCGAACCCGGCGATGAGCGTCCTCGACGTCGAGAAGTTCGCCCGCATCGCCCACGACCAGGGCGTGCCGCTCATCGTCGACTCGACCTTCGCCACCCCGGTGCTGTGCAAGCCCATCGAGTACGGCGCGGACATCGTCATCCACTCCACCTCGAAGTACCTCGACGGCCACGCCGTGCAGGTCGGCGGCATGATCGTCGACTCCGGCAAGTTCGACTACACCAACGGCAAGTTCCCCGGCTTCACCGAACCCGACGAGTCCTACCACGGCGTCGTGTACACGAAGGACTACGCGGCGGCGCCGTTCGTCATCAAGGCGCGCATGCAGCTGCAGCGAGACTTCGGCGCGTACCCCTCCGCCCACTCCGCCTTCATGCTCAACCTGTCGCTGGAAAGCCTCGACGTGCGCATGCACCGGCACTGCGACAACGCGCTGAAGGTCGCCGAGTACCTCTTCACGCGTGACGACGTCCTGACCGACGTCCGCTACCCCGGCCTGCCGTCCTCGCCGTACAACGACCTCGCGGAGAAGTACCTGAAGGGCGCATCGGGCGTACTGACCATCGACCTCAAGGGCGGCCGCGACGCCGGCGTGAAGTTCATGGACTCCCTCGAACTCATCTCGCGCCAGGTCCACGTCGCCGACGCGCGCTCCTGCGTCCTGCACCCCGCGTCCACCACCCACCGCCAGGTGCCCGACGACCAGCTCGAATCCGTCGGCATCACCCCGGGCCTGGTGAGGATCTCCGTCGGCCTGGAAAACGTCGACGACATCATCGCCGACATCGACCAGGCCCTGGCCAAGGTCGGGGAGTAGCGGGGGCTGGCGGGGTGGCGGCGGCGTAGCGGCGATTAGGGCGAACTCGCGGCCGTCGGGCGGTGGCTGGTGGCCTCTCGCGGCCGTCGG
>DUOR01000379.1 GCA_012838715.1 Actinomycetales bacterium | reverse complement strand
CGGGCCGGTAAAGTCAGGGACGTGAAACCGTTCCGTCTGCCGCGGCTGCTCAGCCGTATCGCGTACCCGCTCTACGAGCGCAGGCTGGCCCAGTCCCTGGAGGGCCTGCCACGGCCGGCGCATGTCGCGGTGATGGCGGACGGAAACCGGCGGTGGGCGCGGGAGGCCGGGTTCACCGACGTCAGCCACGGGCACCGGGTGGGCGCCCGCAAGATTGCGGAGTTCGTCTCCTGGTGTCGCGAGCAGGGCGTCGACCTGGTGACCATTTACCTGTTGTCGACGGAGAACCTGCGGCGCGAGCCGGAGGAGCTGTCGCTGCTGTTCGACATCATCGGCGACGTCGCCGACGAGCTTGCCCAGGCGGGCGGGGGGATTCGCCTGCGCATGGTGGGGCACCTCGAGCTGCTTCCCGACGACATGGCGGACCGGTTGCGCCGCGACCAGGAGCTGACCGCGGGCAACGAGGGGATCCAGGTCAACATCGCCGTGGGCTACGGCGGCCGGCAGGAGATCGTCGATTCGGTGCGGCGCATCGTGTCCGACGCGGTGGCCGAGGGGGTGCCCGCCGAGGACATCGCCGAGCGGGTGACGGCCGAGGAGATCGGGTCGAACCTGTACACCTCGGGCCAGCCGGACCCGGACCTGGTGATCCGCACCTCGGGGGAGCAGCGGCTCAGCGGCTTCCTGCTGTGGCAGTCCGCCTACTCGGAGATCTGGTTCACCGACACGTACTGGCCGGAGTTCCGGCGCATCGACTTCCTGCGCGCGCTCCGCGACTTCTCGCAGCGCAGCCGGCGCTTCGGGCGGTGACCGGTCGCTGCGGCGGCCCGTCGGAAAGCGTGGCGCGGCCTACAGGCGGCGCATGCGGACGCGGTTGATGGTGTGGTCGCTGGACTTGCTCAACACCAGTGACGCGCGCACCCGCGACGGCAGGATGTTCTCCATGAGGTTCGGCAGGTTGACGGTCTGCCAGATGCGGCGGGCCTCGACGACGGCCTCGTCGTCCCCAAGGTGCGCGTAATCGGAGAAGTGCGCGCCCGGCTGGCGGAACGCGGTGTACCGCAGCCGGAGGAAACGCTCGATGTACCAGCGCTCGATGTCCTCGCGGCGCGCGTCGACGTAGACGGAGAAATCGAAGAGGTCCGAAATCATGAGCATCGGGCCCGTCTGCAGGACGTTGAGGCCCTCCAGGATGAGGATGTCCGGGCGGTCGACGACGTCGAACTCGTCGGGCACCCGGTCGTACAGGGTGTGCGAGTACACCGGCGCCTTGACCTCCGGGACGCCCGACTTCACCGACGCCACGAAACGCATCAGCGCCCGCTGGTCGTAGGACTCCGGGAAACCCTTGCGCTGCATGATGCCCCGGCGGTTCAGCTCGGCGGCCGGGTACAGGAAACCGTCGGTGGTGATCAGATCCACGCGCGGGTTCGTGTCCCACCGCTCCAGCAGCACCTGCAGCAGGCGGGCCGACGTCGACTTGCCAACGGCCACCGACCCGGCGATGCCGATGATGAACGGCACCCCGTGGTACTCCTCGCCGAGGAACGTCGCCGTCGCCTTGTTCAGCTCGCGGTGCGCCTGCACCCGAAGGTGGATGAGGCGGGACAGGGGCAGGTAGACCTCCGCGACCTCGTTGAGGTCGATGTTCTCGCCGATGCCCGACAACCGCTCGACCTCGTCGGCGGTGAGCACCTGCGGCATGGACTCGCGCAGTTCCCGCCACTGGGTGCGGTTGAACTCCAGGTACGGGCCCGGCTGATGCGCGCGTGTCATGGCCCCATTGTGCCAATCCGCCGACCTGCGGCTTCCCGCCGGGTGCCCTAACGTGACCGCCATGCGCGACCGACCCCCATCCGAATCCACCGCTTCCCGCGTCGGCGACGGCACGACGAACGATGCGAATTCCGGCGCCGGGAACGGTTCGTCCCGCCCCGGGAACGCCCTCGAGGTTTTCCTCGCCTTCGGCCTGCTGGGCCTGACCTCCTTCGGCGGCCCCACCGCGCACCTGGGGTACTTCCGCGAGGAGTTCGTCGCCCGCCGCAAGTGGCTCACCGACGGCGAATACGCCGACGTCATGGCCCTGTGCCAGTTCCTCCCGGGCCCGGCGTCGTCGCAGGTCGGCATGGCGCTGGGTTGGCGCCGCGCCGGGCTGCCGGGCATGCTCGCGGCCTTCATCGGCTTCACGACGCCGTCGGCCATCGTGCTGGTGCTCGCGGCCGTGGGCGTCGCACGGTTCGGCGACCTGGAGGGTCCCATCGCGGGCCTGAAGGCCGCGGCGGTCGCCGTGGTGGCCTTGGCGCTGTGGGGCATGGCCAAGAACCTGGTGAAAACCAGGCTCGCCGCCGCCCTGGCCGTCATGGCCGTGGCCGCGGTGCTGTTGGCCCCGGACGGGTGGGGCGCATGGACGCAGGTGCTGGCCATCGTCGTCGCCGGCGTCGTCGGCTGGGCCGTCAGCGGCCGGGCGCACCTGATCCACGGCGAGACGAAGGAAAAGGATTCGGGCGGGAAGTCGGGCGATAACGGTGACGCCGACGGCGGCACCGACGGTGGCACCGACGACGAGCGGCCCGCGCACCTGGCCTACCGGGTCCCCGCGTGGGCGTCCATCGCGGCGTTCATCGCCTTCCTGGCGCTGCTGGCGGTGTCGACGATGTACTGGTGGGGCACCTACTACTGGGCCGGTGCGCTGGTCTTCGGCGGCGGCCACGTGGTGCTGCCGCTGCTGGAGCAGGGCCTCGTGCCCGACGCCATTGACGCCGACACCTTCCTCGCCGGCTACGGCCTGGCGCAGGCGGTGCCCGGCCCGCTGTTCACCTTCGCGTCCTACCTGGGCATGTCCACCGGTGGCGTGCCCGGTGCGCTGGTCGCCACGCTGGCCATCTTCGCCCCGTCGATGCTGCTGCTCATCGCGTTCATGCCGATGTGGGCCAAGCAGGCCGCCAACCCCAAGGCCCGCGGCATCGTCGCCGCCATCAACGCCGCCGTCGTCGGCCTGCTCGGTGCGGCGTTCTACGACCCCGTGTGGACGCACGGCGTCACCGGGCCCGCGACCTTCGTCCTCGCCATCGCGGCGCTCGCCGCCCTGACGAAGTTCAAGCTCCCCGCCTGGGCCGTCGTCCTCGGCGCCGGCGCCATCGGCTGGATCGTCTTCTAACGGGCCGCCGCGGCCCACCCGGACGCGGGGGAATCAGCGTCGGAAAGCACCGGGGGAATGGCGGTCACCACCCGGTGGCCGCCACCTGCTTCGGACTTGCCGCCCCCATGCGTCTACGATGTGGGAGAATCCCGTCCTTTTCCCGAAAGGTTGTTGGCCCACCCATGACCGGTATCCCCGCCGATGACGTCCGCTACCAGTCCCTGAGCGACCTCGACCCGGCAGTCGCCGAGGCGATGGCCGGCGAGCTGGCCCGCCAGCGCGACACGCTGGAAATGATCGCCAGCGAGAACTTCGTGCCCCGCGCCGTCCTGCAGGCCCAGGGCTCGGTGCTGACCAACAAGTACGCCGAGGGCTACCCGGGCCGCCGCTACTACGGCGGCTGCGAGAACGTCGACATCGTCGAGGACCTCGCCCGCGACCGCGCCAAGGAACTGTTCGGCGCCGAGTTCGCCAACGTCCAGCCGCACGCCGGCGCCCAGGCCAACGCCGCCGTCCTGCACGCGCTGATCAACGCCGGCGACCGCATCCTCGGCCTGGACCTGGCCCACGGCGGCCACCTGACCCACGGCATGAAGCTGAACTTCTCCGGCAAGCTGTACGAGGTCGGCGCCTACGGCGTGGACCCCGACACCATGCGCGTGGACATGGACAAGGTCCGCGAGCAGGCCCTGGCGGAGAAGCCGGACGTCATCATCGCCGGCTGGTCCGCCTACCCGCGCCACCTCGACTTCGACGCGTTCCGCTCCATCGCCGACGAGGTCGGCGCGAAGCTGTGGACCGACATGGCCCACTTCGCCGGCCTGGTCGCCGCGGGCCTGCACCCCTCGCCGGTCGCAGCGTCCGACGTCGTGTCCACCACCGTGCACAAGACCCTCGGCGGCCCCCGCTCCGGCATGATCCTGGCCAAGCAGGACTACGCCAAGAAGCTGAACTCCGCGGTCTTCCCGGGCCAGCAGGGCGGTCCGCTGATGCACGCCATCGCCGCCAAGGCCGTGGCCCTGAAGATCGCCGCCACCGAGCAGTTCAAGGAGCGCCAGGAGCGCACCCTCACCGGCGCCCGCCTGCTGGCCGAGCGCCTCACCGCCTCCGACTGCACCGAGGCCGGCGTCGACGTGCTCACCGGCGGCACCGACGTCCACCTGGTGCTGGCGGACCTGCGCAACTCGGAGATGAACGGCCAGGAGGCCGAGGACCTGCTGCACGAGGTCGGCATCACCGTCAACCGCAACGCCGTGCCGTTCG
>DUOR01000378.1 GCA_012838715.1 Actinomycetales bacterium | reverse complement strand
GGGAGACTGTCCGTTGGGACAGTCTCCCATATCGACGGTTTCCCGTCCGGGCGAACCGGGGGTGCCGGTCCTGCCGTGGTTCTTACTCGGCGGACTCGGCGGCCGGGGCGGCCTGCTCGGCCGGGGCCTCGGTCTGCTCGGCGGCGGCCTGCTCGGTCTGCTCGGCCGGGGCATCGCCGGCGGCCTCGCGGGAGGCGGCGGTCTCGCGCTCGGCGCGGACGCGGCGGCCTTCCTCGACGGCGGAGGAGATGACGCGGGTCAGGACGGTGGCGGCGCGGATGGCGTCGTCGTTGCCCGGGATCGGGAAGTCGACGTCGTCCGGGTCGCAGTTGGTGTCGAGGATGGCGACGACCGGGATGCCCAGCTTCTTGGCCTCGGAGACGGCGATGTGCTCCTTGTTGGTGTCGACGATCCACAGGGCCGAGGGGACCTTGGCCATGTCGCGGATGCCGCCGAGGGTGCGCTCCAGCTTGGTGCGCTCACGGGTCAGCATGAGCACCTCCTTCTTGGTGCGGCCCTCGTAGCCGTTCTCCGCGGCGTCCATGGCCTGCAGCTCCTTGAGGCGGGAGAGGCGCTTGGCGACGGTGGAGAAGTTGGTGAGCATGCCGCCGAGCCAACGGTGGTTGACGTAGGGCATGTCGACGCGCTCGGCTTCGTTCTGCACGGCCTCCTGGGCCTGCTTCTTGGTGCCGACGAAGAGGATGTTGCCGCCGTGGGCGACGGTCTCCTTGACGAACTCGAAAGCCTCATCGATGTAGGTCAGCGTCTGCTGCAGGTCGATGATGTAAATGCCGTTGCGGTCGGTGAAGATGAAACGCTTCATCTTGGGGTTCCAGCGACGCGTCTGGTGTCCGAAGTGGACGCCGGCGTCGAGGAGCTCGCGCATGGAAACGACAGCCATGTGATGTCAGGGAAGGCCTCTCGTCCGGTCTGACTAGGACCGCGGCTGCTTCCCTTCCTCGCTTTCTGATTGTGCTTGGTTGGTTTGCGTGCGGGTTTTCCCCGCACCCTGGCGCCGGTTGTGTCGGGGCCGCCCGCCGGTCTCCCGGCCACCTGGCTGCTCCGACCGCGATTACGGCGCGCGAAGTCAACGTGCCCGGGTCGTCCGGGCACATTGCGGGGGCAACTTTAGCGCACGCGGTTCGCTTTCGCCAATGCGGGCGGGCGGCGTGTCCACAGGTCGGCGGGGGTGGCGGGGTTGTCCACAGCCGGGTCCTTTCCACCTGTCCTTCGCTTGCCGACGACGGTACCGCGGCATCCACTGTGCCCATGGATCGAGTTCCGTTGGTGGTGCGGGTGGCGGTGGCGGCGTTCGCTTCGGTGGCGGTGGCGCTCGGTGCCGCCGCGGCCCCCGCCCAGCCATCCCCCGCTTCCCCCGCCTTCCCCGATTTCCCCGACTTCCCCGCCTTCCCTGCGCCGGCTCCCCCGTCCCCGGTGTTTCGCCTGCTGGCCGCGTCCGCGATTACGGGGATTCCCCATTCCCCGCCGGTGCCGGGCGACGTCATCCGGCCGTATGACCCGCCGGACAAGCCCTGGTTGCCGGGGCACCGGGGCGTGGACCTGGCGGCGGGGCCGGGTTCGGTGGTCGCGTCGTCGGCGGATGGGGTGGTGCATTTCGCGGGGTCGGTCGCGGGGACGCCGACGGTGTCGGTGATGCATGCCGACGGCATCCGCACGACGTACCAGCCGGTCGTGGCGCGCGTGTCGCGCGGCGATCGAGTCCTGCGCGGCGATCCGTTGGGCGTCCTGGGCGACCCCGCCCCGGATCCGGGGCTCCATTGGGGAGCGCTCCGCGGCAGCGACTACCTCAATCCGCTGGATCTCCTGGCGCGGAGGCCAATCGTGTTGAAGCCGCCGGTGCCGGATGGCGGGTGACGGCGTCGGCACGCGGGCGGTTCAGGCGCGCGGGTGCGCGCGGCGATGTGCCTCGCGGAGGCGGTCGGTGGTGACGTGCGTGTAAATCTGCGTGGTGCCGAGTGAGCTGTGGCCGAGGAGTTCCTGGACGACGCGGAGGTCGGCGCCGCCTTCGACCATGTGGGTGGCGGCGGTGTGGCGGAGCCCGTGCGGCGACAGGTCCGTGCCGGTGGCTGAGGTGAGCGCGTGGACGATGCGGCGGACCTGCCGCGGGTCGAGCCGGCCGCCGCGGGCCCCGAGGAAGAGCGCGTCACAGGCCGCCGGGCCGGCACTCCCGGTACCGCCGCCGCTCCCGGTGCCGCCCGTTTTCGCGATGATGTCCCCGCGTGCCGCGAGCCATTCCTCGATGGCGCGGGCGGCGGGTTCGCCGAAGGGCACGGTGCGCTGCTTGTCGCCCTTGCCGGTGACGCGGAGGGTGCCGCGGCCGAGGTCGACGTCGCCGACGTCGAGGCCGCAGAGTTCGCCGACGCGGATGCCGGTGGCGTAGAGGATCTCCATGAGCGCCGCGTCCCGGTATTCGAGGGGCCCGGGCTCCGGGAGGTCCCGTGCTTCCCCGGATGAATCGGGGGCGGATCCGTCCGCCGCCTCCCCCGCGCGGTGCCGCGCCCCGTCGAGGATTTCGGAGGCCTGGTCGACGCCGAGAATCTCGGGAAGGTGGCGGTGCGGGGTGGGCCCGGCGATGCGGGCGGCGGGGTCGGCGGCGAGGATTCCGGCGGACGTGGCCCATGCGCCGAACCGGCGGATGGCGGTGACGGCGCGGGCGATGGATGTCCGGGCGGCGCCGGCACGGTGTTTGGCGCCGAGGTGGGCGCGGATGCCGGCGGTGCTCAGCTCCCCCACCCGGTCGAGTCCAATGAGCAGCGGCACGAGGTCGGCGCGGTAGGCGCGGATGGTCCGGGGCGCGAGTCCGCGGACGTGCTCGAGGTGGTCGAGGAAATCCCCGAGCACCGCGTCGACGTTGGGCGCGAGCTCATTCGCGGCATCCCCGGGCCCCGACCGTGACGACGGCCGAGACGACGGCCGTGACGACGGCGACGGCGACTTCGGGGACTGCACGCGGTGCGCGTCGCCTCCCGAAGCCGCCGTCGGTGCCTCACCCATGTTGCAAGACCCTACCCCGATGAGCCGGGCGAACGCCGAGACCCCTGATGACGCGACGACACGGTTCCGACCCACCTCCCGCGGACAGGAATGGGGTACGGGATGCGCGGCACCAGCCCGTACCGCGCGCCCCTTAGGCTTGCCTCACCTACTTTACATAGGTATCTCTGTGGCGCAATAGCTATCCGGGAATTTCGCGATAAGAATTTTCCGGGCCCCATTCGGCCCCATTCGGCCTCGTCCGCCCCTCCGTCACGCGGTCCGCGCCCACGTGGATCCGGTGCGCGTGACCACCCCCTTCTTCTCTAGCGCGAGCAGCAGGTGCATGGTCAGCGGCAGCGTGAGCGCCGCCTCCGCCGCAATCGCCGCCGTGTCCGCGCCGCCCGGCGCGCCGGCGGGCGGGACCGCGTCGTAGACCCGCAGTTCGTTGCGGCTGAGGGATTGGATGGGGTTCTTCGCCCAGTCGAGTTCGAGTTGGCCGTCCTCGTCCACGTCGCCGATGCCGCGGTATAGGGCGAGGACGTGCTCGGGGCTCGTCACGAGGACGGCTTCCCCTTCGCGGATGGCGTCGTGGCACCCGGTCGAGGAGGCCGAGGTCGCCGGCCCGGGGACCGCGCCGACGGGCCGGTTCATGTGCCTGGCCCATGCGGCGGTGTTCCTCGCCCCGGAGCGCCAGCCGGCCTCCACGAGTACGGTGGCGCCGGTCAGCCCGGCCACCAGCCGGTTGCGGGTGAGGAACCGGTGCCGCGCGGGCCGAACGCCGGGCGGGTACTCGGTGACCATCGCACCGGTCTCCGCGATGTCGCGGAACAGCCTCGCGTTGCCCGCGGGATAGTCCACGCCCGGCCCGCAGGCGGCGAACGCGACGGTGCGCCCGCCCACCTCCAGGGCCGCCCGGTGCGCCGCGGTGTCGATGCCCAACGCTCCCCCGCTGACCACCGTCGCCCCGTGCCCGGCGATCCCGGCCGCGAGCCGTTCCGCCATCCGGGTTCCGTAGGGAGTGGCCGCACGGGTGCCCACCATCGCCACCGAGTCGTCCAGCAGGACGTCGAGCCGCCCGCCCCGCACCCACAGCACCGACGGTGGGGCGGCCTCGGCGCCCGGTGCGGTCGAGCCGATGAAGTTCTGGATTGCCGCGGTCGGCCATTCGGGGTCTTCGGGCGTCACCATGCGGTAGCCGTGGCGCTCCGCCAGGGCGAGGTCCTCTGCCGCGAGGTCCCTGTCATGGCGACTGTCCGTGGCCCCGGCGAGCCCCGGCGGCAGGCCCCGGCGCGTCCGGATCCGTTCGGCCGTCTCCTCGGGGCCGACTTCCCCGAGCATCGCGTTGAGCTCCGGGTGGGGCCCCTCGACGACCCGGCCCAGGTACGCCCACGCCCGGCGCGCCCGCCCGTCCGCGC
The DNA here is from genome assembly GCA_012838715.1 of Actinomycetales bacterium. Lineage (GTDB taxonomy): Bacteria > Actinomycetota > Actinomycetes > Mycobacteriales > Mycobacteriaceae > Corynebacterium. The sequence goes on along the minus strand of DUOR01000378.1, from coordinate 3,844 downwards.
CGCTCATGCGGGAATCCCGGCGGTGGCGGGTTCGTGGAGTTCGCAGGCGCGGGCGACGTCGTCAAGCGTTGGCGTGCCGCGCCCGGCGAGGTCCGCCAGCGTCCACGCGACGCGCAGGGCGCGGTCGACGCCGCGTTGGGTCACGGTGCGTTCGCCGAGCCGGCACTGGAGGTAGGCCATCGCGATGTCGTCGGCGGGTGCTTCCCGACGCAACCAGGGCCCCGGCACGTCCGCGTTCACGGGTATCTCGCCGAGTCCCCGGTCGCGCCAGCGGGTGCGGGCGCGATCGCGGGCCTCGGTGACACGATCGCGGATGGCGGCGGAATCCTCCCCGGGTTCCGGCCGCAGCACCGCGTGCCGGGGATGGATGGGCAGGTGCACGTCGATCCGGTCGCGCAACGGCCCCGACACCGCGGACAGGTGGCGGCGGCGCACGCCCGGCGCGCAGGAGCACTCGTCGGGCTCCGCCGCACCGCAGGGGCACGGGTTCGCGGCGAGCACCAGCTGCACGCGGCAGGGGTAGCGCACCTGATGGCGCGCGCGGAGCAGCGTCACCTCCCCGCGTTCGAGCGGGGTGCGCAGCGCGTCGAGGGTGCGGGCGGGCATGAGCGTCACCTCGTCGAGGAACAGCACGCCCCGGTGCGCCAGGCTCACCGCCCCCGGCTTGGGCACCCCGGAACCGCCGCCGACGAGCGCCGCCGGGGTCACCGTGTGGTGCGGGGCGACGAAGGGCGGGCGGGTGACCAGGCCGCCGCCGTCGGACATGCGGCCGTCGACGGAATGCACCGCGGTGACCTCGAGGGCCTCCCGCTCCCCCAACGGCGGCAGGATTCCCGGCAGGCGCGCGGCGAGCATCGACTTGCCGGTGCCCGGTGGGCCCGTGAGGAACAGGTGGTGGCCGCCGGCGGCGACGACCTCCAGCGCCGCGCGGGCGTCGTCCTGGCCGTGGATGTCCCGCATGTCGGGGACGTCGGGCCCCGGGACGGCCACCGGGTCCGCCGCCTCGTCCACCCCGTCGCCGGTGAGCGCCCACCGCCACAGCTGAGCCAGCGTGGCCACCCCGCCGACGCCGATTCCGGTGACCAGCGCCGCCTCGGCCAGGTTCGCCCGCGGCACCACCACCCACTTGACCCCCGCATCACGCGCGGCGAGCACCGCCGGCAGCACCCCGGGCACCGGGCGGACCGTGCCGTCGAGCCCCACCTCGCCGAGCAGCACCGTCCGTGACAGGCGCCCCTGCGCCCCCGCATCCCGGGCCGCCGCGGACAGCACCGCGCACACGATGGCCAAGTCGAACGCCGACCCGTGCTTGCGCAGGCTGGCCGGCGACATGCTTACCACCACCTTCGTTTTCGGCCACGTCAGCCCGGAGTTCAGGGCCGCCGTGCGCACCCGCTCCCGGGCCTCCGCCACCGCGGCGTCGCCCAACCCGCCGATGTGCATGCCCGGCAGGCCGCGCCCCACGTCGGCCTCCACTTCCACCGTCGTGCCGTCCACGCCCTGCAGCGACACCGACAACGCCCTGCCCACCGTCATCTACGCCACGTCCCGGAACCACTCGACCGCCAGCTCCCCGCCGACGGGCGCGACCTCCACGACGTCGAAACGCACGTCGCCGTAGAACTCCACCTGCCGCGCCAGCCAGCCCGCGATGCCGCGGCGCATCCGGTGCAGCTTCGCCGGGGTCACCGACTCCAGGCCGCGGCCCATCATCCCGGTGGAGCGGGTCTTCACCTCCACGACGACGAGCTCCGTGCCGTCCAGGAACACCGCGTCCAATTCGTCGCGCCCGACCCGCAGGTTCGTCTCCACCAGCGTCAGGCCGCGCCGCCTGAGGAACTCCACCGCCGCCCGCTCGCCGTCCCTGCCCAACTGCCCATCCGTCATCGTCGCCCCCTCGTTCGGTGGGCGCCGCCGGTGCCGCGCCCGCATCGGGGCCGACCCTGCCCCGCGACGACGAAACCCGCCCCGGGGACGATGCCCCGGGACGGGCCTCCTGTGGATGAATCGCGGCCTGTGGATAACCGGCCGGCGACCCCGCGCCTACTCCGGCAGACGCAGATCCGGCTTGTCCAGCTCCTCGATGTTGACGTCCTTGAAGGTGATAACCCGGACGTAGCGCACGAATCGCGCCGGGCGGTACATGTCCCACACCCACGCGTCGGACATGCGCAGCTCGAAATACACCTCTCCGCCCGAGTTGTGCGGAATGAGCTCCACGGCGTTGGCCAGGTAGAAGCGTCGTTCCGTCTCGACGACGTAGGAGAACTGGCTGACGACGTCGCGGTACTCCTTGTACAGGGACAGCTCGACTTCGGCTTCGTAGTTGTCCAGGTCTTCGGCGCTCACGTCAGCGTCTCCCCTCGGTAGCGGTGCGGTCGGTTTCGGTTGTGCGGCGGCTGCCGGCGCGGTGGCGATGGTGCGCCGCCGCCACGTTGACGTAGCTCATCCGGTGCTCGGGGCTGGCCCCGAGCCGTTCCACGGCCGCCATGTGCGCGGCGGTGCCGTAGCCCTTGTGCGCGCCCAGCCCGTATCCCGGGAGGGTCACGTCCAGGTCAAACATAATGCGGTCGCGGGTGACTTTGGCGACGACACTCGCGGCGGCGATGCACCGCGCCGCCGCATCACCGCCGATCATCGGCAGGTGCGGGGCGGGCAGCCCCGGCACGCGCCAGGCGTCGGTCAAAACGTACCCGGGCCGCACCTCGAGCTTTTCGACGGCTCGCCGCATCCCGGAGATATTCGCGTGCTGGATACCGAAGGCGTCGATCTCGGTGGCGGGGATGATCACGGTGGCCACGGCCGTCGCAAAGCGGTTGATGAGGGGGAACAGGCGCTCGCGGGTGGCGGGCGACAGTGCCTTCGAGTCGGTGAGGGCGGCCAGCTCCGGGATGGTGCGGGTGGGCATGACCACCGCCGACACGACGATGGGGCCGGCGCACGCGCCCCGGCCCGCCTCATCCACGCCGGCGACGGGCCCCAGGCCGCGGCTGTGCAGGGCGACCTCGAACATGCGGTCCTGGGCGAGTTTCCGCAGGCGCGGGCGCGGGGGCAGGTCAGTTGTGCTGGATGTCCGGATCATCGACGCCACCGATGCGGCTGAACGGCAGGATGATGGCCTGCACCTTGCCCACGACGTTCTCCTCCGGCACCGTGCCCTGGTGCTCGTCGCCGACGTAGTAGCGGGAGTCCAGGGAGTTGGTGCGGTTGTCGCCCATCATCCAGAGGTTGCCCTCCGGGACGGTGATCGGGCCGAAGTAGGGGCCGCCGCACGCCTCGGACCCGTACGCCGGGTCGATGGGGTTGTCGGCGGGGACCTTGATGAAGGACTCGTCGACCATCATCCCGTCGACCATGATGCCGGGGTCGCCCTCCTGGCACTGCACCGTCTGCCCGCCGGTGGCGATGACCCGCTTGACCAGGGCGTTCTCGTCCGGGGACACGAGGCCGACCCAGCTGCCGAGCGTCTGCAGCGAATTGATCACCGGGTTGCCCGACCGCTGCGCCACCGCCATCTCGTCCCAGGACTCCGGCCCGTTGAACACCAGGACGTCGCCGGGTTCGACGTCGCTGAAGCGGTAGGACATCTTGTCCACCCAGATGCGGTCGCCGGTGCAGCCCTCGCAGCCGTGCAGCGTCGGTTGCATCGACTCCGAGGGAATCAGGTACACGCGGCCGACGAACGTCTGCACCGCAACGGAAATGAGCAGCGCCACGACGATGATGATCGGGATCTCGATGTACCAGGGCGCGCCCTTCGACTCCTCGCCGTCCGCGCGCTCGTCACGGTCGTCCCGCTCATCGCGGTCGCGGCGGTCGCGCCGGTCGCGCCGGTCGCGCCGGG
>DUOR01000377.1 GCA_012838715.1 Actinomycetales bacterium | reverse complement strand
GGGGCGCGGCCCGAAAACGACGCCGCGCACGGGTAAGCTCGGAGGCATGGCTGACACGAACGAAGAGGACTTCCACATCGTCGATCTGGCGGCAACCGAGGGGTATGTCGTGGACGACTCCGATGACGACGATCCGGTCCTCCTCACGCCGGACGGGTCGCCCGTCGACACGTGGCGCGAGAACTACCCGTACGACGAGCGGATGACCCGCAAGGAATACGAGAAGATCAAGCGCGCCCTGCAGATCGAGCTGCTGAAGTGGCAGAACTGGACCAAGGAAACCGGCCAGCGCCACATCATCCTCTTCGAGGGCCGCGACGCCGCCGGCAAGGGCGGCACCATCAAGCGCTTCAACGAGCACCTCAACCCCCGAGGCGCCCGCACCATCGCCCTGGAAAAGCCCTCGCCCCGCGAGTCCACCTCCTGGTACTTCCAGCGCTACATCTCCCACTTTCCGGCAGCCGGCGAAATCGTGTTCTTCGACCGCTCCTGGTACAACCGCTCCGGCGTCGAACGCGTCATGGGCTTCTGCACCGAATCGCAGCACGCCGAATTCCTGCGCGAGGTGCCGATGCTGGAGAACATGCTCCTCGGCTCGGGCATCTCGCTGACGAAGCTGTGGTTCTCCGTCACCCAGAAGGAGCAGCGCACCCGCTTCGCCATCCGCCAGGTCGACCCGGTCCGCCAGTGGAAGCTGTCGCCGATGGACCTCGCCTCCCTGGACCGCTGGGACGACTACACCCGCGCCAAGGAGGAGCAGTTCCGGTACACGGACACCGACGAGTCGCCGTGGATCACCATCAAGTCGAACGACAAGAAGCGCGCCCGCATCAACGCCATGCGCTACGTCCTGTCGAAGTTCGAGTACACCGGCAAGGACCATGAACTGGTGGACCACCCGGACCCGAACATCGTCAAGCGCGGTCGCGACCAGATCGGCGACTGATCGTCGGGGGTACCCGGCGTTAACCCCGGACATCCAGGTCAGTGGGGTGGCTTTCGCGCCACCGCGCTGACCTTTGCCGTTCCCGAGTAGTTTGGGGTCATGAACGCTCCCGGGATCCCGGAAATCGGGGTGGCGGAGGAGTTCCACGTCGTGGACCTCGCCACCCGGAGCCTCGTCGCGCGGGCTCCGGAACTGCTGCGCAGACTGCCGGGCACGTCGTTCGTCGAGGAACTGCAGACCTGCATCGTCGAACGTCAGTCCGGCATGAACTCCGACCTGCGCGAATTGCGCGCCGAGCTGCGGGAGCAGCGCACCACCGCGGCGTCCGTGGCCGGTGAGCTGGGCCTGGGCGTCGTGGCCGCCGGTGCGGTGCCGCTGTCGACGCCGGCCGCCATCCGCGTCACGGACACCCGCCGCTACCGCCGGATGGCCGCCGACTTCGCCATGCTGGCCCGGGAGCAGCTGATCTGCGGCGCGCATTTCACCGTCGCGATGCCCAATCCCGACGACGCGGACGAGACCATCGCCGTCGCCCGCCGCCTGGCCCCGGACCTGCCGGTGCTGCTGGCGCTGTCGGCCAGTTCGCCGTTCGACCCGGACGGTTCGGACACGGGCTACGCCTCCTCCCGCGCCCTGATCTGGAGCCGCTGGCCCGCCACCGGACCGCGCCCGCCGGCCCGCACCGCCGACGAGTACCGGCTGGTCCTCGACCGGATGGTGTCGTCGGGCGTCATCCCGGATCGCGATATGGCGTACTTCGACATCCGGCCGTCGGAGGATTTCCGCCACCTGGAGCTGCGCATCTGCGACTCGTGCCCGGAGCTGGACAACGTGGAGCTCATCGCCGCGCTGTTCCGGGCGCTGGTGCTGCGCGCCGTCGACGACATCGCCGCGGGCGTCCCTGACCCGGATCTGGCCAGCACGCTGATCCAGGCCGCCCGCTGGCGGGCGGCGCGCTTCGGGCTGGAGGGCGAACTCTCGGATCTGTCCACCTTCACGTCGCGGCCGGCGCACGACGTCGTCCGGGACCTCGTCGGAAAGCTCGAGCCGCAGTTGGGGCGCACCGGCGACCTCGACACCGTCCGTGAACTGCTGGGGCGGGTGCTGCACGTGGGGTCGTCGGCGTCGCGGCAGCGGCGGGCGCTGAATCGGCGCGGCCGGCTCGTCGACGTGGTCGACGACCTCATCGGGCTGACCCGCGGCCGGCTGCGCGCACCGGTCGCCGAACCCGAGCT
>DUOR01000376.1 GCA_012838715.1 Actinomycetales bacterium | reverse complement strand
GTGTTGATGAGGTAACCTCAGTATATCGAAAGGAGGCGCCCATGAGTGACATGATCGGAGGACCCGACATGCGTGGCCCGCAGCGGATCGACCCGCGCGACCGCGCCCAGCTCATCGAATCGCCCGTCTCCGCGGCCAGGGTGGCCGCACTCTTCAAGCCCCACGCGGGGGCTCTCGCCATCGTCATCGCCGCGGTCGTCGCGGCGTCCATCGTCGGCCTCGCGCAGCCGTTCCTGCTGCGCGCCGTGATCGACGACGCACTCCCGAACCGCAACACCGAACTGCTCGCGTGGCTCGTCGGCGGCATGGTCGCCGTCGCGGTCCTCACCGCCGTGCTCGGCGTCCTGCAGACCTGGCTGGCCACCGTCATGGGGCAGAAGGTCATGAGCCGGCTGCGCACCGACGTGTTCACCCACATCCAGAAGCAGTCGATCAACTTCTTCAAGCGCACGCGCGGGGGAGAGATCCAGTCCCGCCTCATCAACGACATCGCCGGCCTGCAGTCGGTCATCACCACCACGGCCACGTCGGTGGCCAGCAACCTCACCACCGCCGTCGGGACCGCCGCCGCCATGGTCGTGCTCGACTGGCGCCTGTCGCTGCTGAGCCTGGTCGTGCTGCCGCCGGCGATCATCCTGACCCGCAAGGTCGCGCTCGTCCGCCGCGAGATCACCACCCAGCGCCAGCGCGCCATGGCCGACCTGCACGCGCAGGTCGACGAGGCCCTCAGCGTCAACGGCGCCATGCTCACCAAGACCCTCGGCGCCACCCAGGCGCGCGTCGACGCCTTCTCCGAGACGTCGTCGCAGCTGGTCGACCTCGAGGTCCAGAGCCAGCTCGCCGGCCGTTGGCGCATGGCCACGATGGGGATCATCTTCGCCGCCATCCCGGCCATCATCTACCTCGCCGCGGGCTTCCCGGCCCTCACCGGCACCATCACGATCGGCACCGTGGTCGCGTTCACCGCGCTGCAGAGCCAGATCTTCCGCCCGATCATGGGCCTGCTCAACGTCGGCGCCCAGTGGATCAGCTCGATGGCCCTCCTCAGCCGCATCTTCGGCTACCTGGACCTGCCCGTCGAGGTCGCCGAGCCCGCCCACCCGACGCCGCTGCCCAAGGACACGGTCACCGGCGACGTCCGCTTCGAGGGCGTCTCCTACCGCTACCCCGACGGCGACGTCGACGTGCTCACCGACATCGACCTGCACCTCACCCCCGGCCGCTCGGTCGCGGTCGTCGGCGAGACAGGCTCGGGCAAGTCCACCCTGGCCACCCTGCTCGTCCGCCTGGCCGACCCCACCTCCGGACGCGTCACCCTCGACGGCGTCGACCTGCGCGACCTGTCCACCGCCGACCTCGCCGGCGCCATCGGCGTCGTCACCCAGGACACCTACCTCGCGCACACCTCGATCCGCGACAACCTGCTGCAGGCCAAGCCCGACGCCTCGGACGCCGACCTCTGGGTCGCGCTCGACGCGGCCCAGGTGGGGGAGACGGTCCGCCGCCTGCCGGAC
>DUOR01000375.1 GCA_012838715.1 Actinomycetales bacterium | reverse complement strand
TCGCGGACGTGGGCCGCAACGTCGCCCGCCGCGCCCGCTCCCTGGCCCTGTCGTTGGGCGGGGCGCATACGCCCGGCTCGGAGGAATCGTTTTCGCTTGCCGACGACGAAGCCGAATTCGGCGTGGGAATCCACGGCGAACGTGGCGTGGAGCGCCGCGCCAAAATCGACGTCGCCGAGGCGGTCCCGGAGATGATCCGGACCATCCATGAGGCCGCGGGGTCCCCAGACCGGGTTCTGCTGCTGGTCAACGGCCTCGGCGGCACGGCCGGACTGGAGTTGTCGGCGATCCTGGCGTTGGCGTGCACGGAGTTGGAGCACCTTGGGACCACCATCGAGCGGACGATGTGCGGCGACTACATCACGGCCTGGGACATGCCGGGGTTCTCGTTGACGCTGCTCGGCGTCGACGACGACCTCCTCGATCTTCTCGACGCCCCGACCTCGGCGCCCGCCTGGACCGCCCCGGCCCCGTACTCCGGGGTTCCCGAATTCACGCTGGCGGCGCTGGAGGATCTGCCGGCGGCGGATTCGGGCCCGAAGCAGGCGGAGATTTCGTCCTGGGTGCGGCGGGTCCTCGACGCCTACGACGAGCTGACGGACCTGGACCGCAAGGTCGGCGACGGCGACTTCGGCGTGAACATGGAGTCCGCACTCGGCGAGTTCGACCTGCCGTTGCAGGGCACGGTCGAGGAGGTGTTCGACGCCATCGGGCAGTCGTTCCTGGTTCGCGCGGGCGGCACCTCGGGTGCGGTGTTCGGGTTGTTCTTCGCCCGGATGGGCGCCGCCGCCGGGAGCGCGAAGTCCATCGCGGACGTCGACGTGGGGGCGGCGGCCCGGGCGGGCCTCGACGCCATCGTGGAACTCGGCGGGGCGAAGGTCGGTGACGGCACCGTCGTCGACGCCATCGAACCGGCGGTCCTCGCCTTCGAGGACGGGGCTTCCGGGAAGGACGCCGCGGCCAAGGCGTCGGAAGGCGCTGAAGCCACCGCCGACCAGGTGGCGGGCAAGGGTCGCGCTAGCTACGTCGGCGAAGCCTCGAAGGGCATCGCCGACCCGGGCGCGCTGGTCATGGCCTGGTTCTTCGAGGAACTGGCCGGGTAACGCGGGGGCCGGCGGGGCTCGCGGACCTGCCGGTCGCCCGGAGCGGCGGGTCTCACGGAGCGGCGGGTCAGCGCGGTTCGACCGTGAACAGCTCTCCGGGCGTGCACTGGAGGGCGTCGCACAATGCGGTGAGGGTGGAGAAACGGACCGCCTTGGCGCGATCGTTCTTCATCACCGACAGGTTGACGGTGCTGATGCCGACCATGTCGGACAGGGCCCGCAGGGTGAGTCCGCGCTCCTCGAGCAACCGGTCGAGGTGGCAGCGGACCCGGTGCCCGTCGGGGTTGGCGGCGTTCATCAGACCAGGCCCTCCACGTCGCGCTCCAGGACGCCGGCGCGCCGGATGGCGACGATGGCGAGCGACAGAATCATCAGCACGACGTAGATGACGATGAACTCGGGTGCGTCGAACGGCGGAATGCCCTGCCCCTCGATGCCCATGTCGGCCATCGCCCAGTTGCCGCCCATCATCCCGAGGAAACCGGGCATCAGCAGGTAGGCGAACAGCACCCACGCCAGAACGGTCAGCCAGCGGTAGGAGCCGCGGGTGAAGAAGTCGCCGCGGAGGAAGTTCCTCGTCAGCATCGCGCCGAACAGGACCAGCAGCGCCAACAGCGCGACGGCGGTCCAGTGCCCCGCCCACAGCATGTTCGCCGCGCCATCGCCGATGGCGTCGCGGGCGACGGCGGTGCCGTCCATGACGGACGCCTCGCCGGCCACGCGGCCGATCTTTCCGGGCACCGCGCCCTTGTCGGGCCAGTACCGGAAAACATGGAGGATCAGGACGGCGAATCCGACCACGAGGGCAAAGGCCGTCGCGAGGATGTCGCTGCGCTCCTTCTTCGGGGACCGTTGCCGCGGATACTCACGCACGCGGCCACCGTCGGCCGCACCGCCCGTGCCTCCCGTGCCATCCGCGCCGTCGGCGGCGCCGTAAGCGTCGTTCGTTCCGTTGTTCGTTCCGTCGTTCAAGGTGGACATGATGGCCTCCCCGGACCGTCGCGGTGCCGCCGGGCGGTTCCCGGCGGACGGGGCGGTTGACCCCTGCGACAACGTATCGAAACTCGATACCCTATCGATATTCGTTACCCTAGCGGCCGCACGACGGGAGCGCAATGACTTTCGTTATGTTTTCCGGTCACGCGGAAACACCGGCGCCCCGGGCGGCGGGATGCCGCACCGGGGCGTCGGAAAGCGAAAAGTGGGGGCCCCGCGAAACAGCGCGGCCCGGGCCGGCGAACTACTCCGGCTTGCGGGGGTTCTTCAGGCCGGAACCCTCCGGCACGTTGGCCGGGTCGGTGGATTCGGTGACGATGCGGTTGTCGTCGTCGACGAAGATGACGGCGGGCTCGCGGGTGCGGGCCTCCTCGTCCGTCATGACGCCGTAACCGATGATGATCACCAGGTCGCCCGGGGCGATGAGACGCGCCGCGGCACCGTTGATGGAGATGATGCCGGAACCGCGCTCACCCGTGATGCAGTAGGTGGTCAGGCGGTTGCCGTTGTTGATGTCGACGATGTCGACCTGCTCACCCTCGAGCAGATCGGCGGCCTCCATCAGGTCGGCGTCGATGGTGCAGGAACCGACGTAGTGCAGGTCGGCCTGCGTCACCGTGGCGCGGTGAATCTTGGACTTCAGCATGGTGCGGAACATCAGCGCCCTCCTTCGGTGGCGTCGTTGTCGTGCGTGTTCTGGCCCGCGGCGGTGCCGGGTTCCGTCCCCGCCCCCGCATTCTCCGGACGCCGCACGATATCACCATCAACGCTGTCGGCGTGAATCTTTGTTCCCTCCGCGACCGCTCCCCCATCCCCGGGGGTACCCGCCGGGGCATCGGTGGCGGGGTCGCCCGAAGTGCCTTTGCCGGCCCCGAAACCGGCGCCGTGCAGCTTCTCCCGCGCGACGCGCTCGTCGCGAACGGCCGCGACCTTCGCGCGCAGCTCCTTCAGCTCCGCCATCTCCTCGTCGGTGAGCGGGGCGTCGTCGACGCCGGCGGCCGACAGCGCGGCCTGCGCGATCTCGCGGTCCCGGGTGTCGCCGAGGATGACGCCCACGTTGTCGATGAGGCGCGTCGTGCCCACGCGCGCGGCGATGAGCAGGCGCGCCTCCCCCTCCTCCGGGGCCGGGCCCAGGGCGCCGTCGCGCAGCTCGACGTAATCGACGTCGATGTCGGGGCGCTCGGCCAGCACGGCGTTGACGGTCTCCAGCACGGCGGTCGCACCACGGTCGCCGACGTGGGCGCCGGCGGTCAGCGCCGCCGACAGGGTCACCGCCAGCTCCCGCTCATCCTCGGAGAGGTAGCGGTTGCGCGAGCTCATGGCCAGGCCGTCGGCCTCGCGGATGACCGGCACGCCGTGCAGCTGCACCGGCATGTTCAGGTCGGTGACCATCTGCTGCATGAGCACCAGCTGCTGGAAATCCTTCTCGCCGAAAATGGCGTCGGTGCAGTTGGTGATGTTGAACAGCTTGTTCACCACGGTCAGCGCGCCCGCGAAGTGGCCGGGGCGGGTGGCGCCCTCCAGCTCCTCGGCCAGCGGGCCCGGCTGCACCGTCGATCGGAAACCGTTGGGGTACATCTCGCGGGCGTTGGGCGCGAACACCAGCTCGGCGCCGACGGTGCGCAGCTTCGCCACGTCGTCGTCGAGCGTGCGCGGGTAGGCGTCGAAGTCCTCGCCCTCGCCGAACTGGAGGGGGTTCACGAAAATGGACACGACGACCACGGCGCGCGGCAGCGACTTCGCCGCCCGCACGAGCTCCAGGTGGCCCTCATGGAGGGCGCCCATGGTGGGCACGAGGACGACGGGGCGCCCGGTCTTGCGCAGCGCGCGCGTGACCTGGGCAATTCCCGCGATGGTGTCGTGGACGGTGGTTTCGCCGGCGGTGTATCCGCTCACGGTTCCTCCGATTTTTCGGTGCGTGTGGTCGTGGTGCCCGGCGTTCCCCCGGGGGCACGCGTTAAACCGTAGTCCCTGACCTGCGGGGAATCCTATTCGCGGTGGGGGTTGGCGCACCCGCGGGGTTCACCCGGGCGACCGCGCCCCGGGTCGCCGGGGGCGTCGCGGGCCGGTTTACTCTGCGAGCCTGCGCAGCACTTCCGCGGAGCCGCGCATCTCGGCGATGCGCCGGGACAGCGCGCGGTAGGGGGCCGCCGCCCTCGGCATTTCCGCGCCGATGACGTCGAGGTGCTTGCCGACGGTGCCCGCGTCATCGCGGACCGCGGGCCCGGTCAGGCCGCGGGGACCCCAGCGCAGGGCGTTGTCCAGGGATGCCTCGAGCAGGGGGCCCAGGAGGGCCGCGGCCTGCTCGCGGGCGACGTCCGGCCCGGCGTCGGCGGCGTCGGCGGTTTCCGTGCGGGGCGCGGGGGCGTGCCCGGCGTCGACGGTGATGGCGCGGGCGAGCAGCTCGACGGCGTCGGCGACGACGGCGCCCAGGTGGTTGGAGCCGTGGGCCATCGCCGCGTGGTACAGCGGCCGGTGGTTTTCCGGGATGGGGATCGCGCGGCCGCCGAGCTCGGAGATGAGCAGTTCGGCGACGGTGCGGGACAGTTCGTCGCCGACGGTGACGCCCCAGGGGCAGCCCGCCAGGCGGTCGGTGTCCTCGGCGACGCCGGCGAAGGTCATCGCGGGATGCGCCGCGATGGTCAGCGCCCCGGCCAGCGCCAGCGGGTCGAGCACCGCGCGGCCGCGGGAGCCCGCGACGTGGACGACGATGCGCCCGGCGCCGACGTGCGGGGCGATGGCCTCGACGACCTCGGAAATAGTCGGGTCGGG
>DUOR01000374.1 GCA_012838715.1 Actinomycetales bacterium | reverse complement strand
GGCCGGGGCCTTCGCGGTGCTGATCATCGTCTCGGCGGTGCCGGACGCCCCGCGGGCCGTGGCGGAACTGTCCCCCGTCGAGCCGTGGCCGGGCTGGAGCCCGGTGTCCGGACTGGTGGCCATGGACCACACCGCGGTGGCCGTGCTGCCCGCGGGTTCCTACCGCATCATCGCCGGCCGCCCCACCTATGACCCGGCGGTGAAAACGCTTCCGGCGGATGTCGTCGGCACCGGGGACCTCACCGTCTCCGGGGTCACCGTCGGCGGTGAGGGCACGGCCGCGCGGGAGGTGGAACAAGCGCTTCTCGACGCCCCGGACACGGCCATCGACGTCCTGCGCGGCAACGGGGTGGGCTGGGTGCTCGTGGAGAACTCCCCCGGCGAGATGGGCGATTCCGCCCGGGTGCTGGATCAACTGGAGGTGCTGTACGAGGACGCGGAGCTGCGGCTGCACCGGGTGCCGGGCGCCATCGCCTACCGCGACGACGTCGACCGCACCCCGGCCTACGCCGGGCTGGCGCTGTGGGGGCTGGCGCTCCTCGCCGGTCCGGTGGCCGCCGTCATCCGCGATCGCGGCGCGGGCCGCCGACGGTGACTTCCGCCAGCACCGCGGCGAACGCGCCGGCGGTGGCGTCCCAACTGAAGGTTTCGGCGCGGGCGCGGGCCTCGTCGCCGAGGAAGTCACGCAGCTGCGTGTCCATGGCGATGCGGCGGACCAGGGCGACGAGCTCATCCTCGGAGTCGGCGAGCATGCCGGTCACCCCGTCGACGACCGAGTCGCGCAGCCCGGCGGAGGAGCGGTAGCCGACGGTGGGCACGGCGTGCTGGGCCGATTCGATGACGGCCAGGCCCCACCCCTCCTTCCGGGAGGGCATGACGTGGACGCAGGCGGCGGCGAGGATGAGGTGCTTCTCCTCCTCGGACACCTGCCCGTGGAATACGACTCGGTCGGCGACGCCGAGGCCGGTCGCGTAATCGTGCAGCTCATCGGCCCACCAGCCGGAGCCGACGATGTCGAGCACCGCGTTCGGGTATTGGGGCAGCAGTGCGGCCAGCGCGTCGATGGCGTGCTCGATCTGCTTGTGCGGTACCAGGCGGGACAGGGTGACCAGGCGCGGTCCGCCCTCCGCGGAACAGGGGTGCGCCGCAACGCCGGCCGTGCCCGCCGCGCTGGCCGACGCCAACTGTTCGACGACCGCCTCCGGCACCGGGTCGACGCCGTTTCGGATGATGGTGATGCGCTCCTCGTCGACGCCCAGGTCGCGGACGTCGTCGGCGCTGGGCCGCGACACCGTCACGTAGCGGCACCCGCGCTGCACCCGCGGGGCCAGCCGCGATTCGATGAACCAGCCGAGGCGCCCCACCAGCGGCCCCGCCACCGGCCATTGCTCCCGGTGGCAATGATGGGTGAGCACCACCGTCGGGGCGCCGGAGAACAGCGCCGCGAAGAACGGCACGCCGTTCTGGGTGTCCACCACCACGTCGGGGCGCCCGCCCAGCCCGCGGGCGATCGGGCCGAGGCCGACGCGGGCGGCGAGCATCGCCAACCAGGCCCGCACGTACACCGAGAAGTTGCCCCCCGCACGTGAAAAGACGACGCCGTCGCGCTTCGATCGGCCGCGGGCGCCCGGATAGGCGGCGGTGCGGAACACCACCCGATCACCGCGGGCCGCGAGGTGCGCGGCCACTCGCTCCAGGTAACGCTCGCTGCCACCGCCCTCCGGGTGGCCCGTGTCGCGCCAGCACAGCAGGAGAACCTTCATGGGCTGCAACCCTAACCCCTCCCGTCGCGGGGCGATCCCGGTTCACCGCCGGTTCCCTGATTCCGCGATTCCGCGATTCCGCGATTCCGCGATTCTGCGATTCTGCGATTCTGCGATTCCACGATTCCGTTGACCCCTCCCCGGCCGCTCCATAGGGTTGAGCCCCGTGACCTTCACCCCGCCGGCGCTGCGCGCCCTCCGCCCCCATTGCACCTTGAAGCGTTCCCTGGGCCTGCTCGATTCCTTCAAGTACGAGCAACCGGACCCGGATCGGTTCTACGGGCACCTCGCCGACGACACCGTCGCCCTCCTCGAGGGGATTGCCGAGGGGGCGGGGCTGGGCCCGTCGGAAAGCACCGCGGGTACCCGAGCCGATGCGGCCGACGCCGTGCTTGCCGACGCCGCGCTTGCCGACGCCGTGGTGCGGCCATCGCCCCTGCGCGGCACCCGCATCCTGGACGTCGGCGGCGGGCCCGGCTACTTCGGGCGGGCGTTCGCCGAACGGGGCGTCGGCTACTTCACCTGCGAACCCGACGTCGGCGAAATGGCGGCCGCCGGCATCACCCTGGACTCCTCGGTGCGCGGCTCGGGGCTGGAACTGCCCTTCCGCGACGGGGCATTCGATCTGACGTACTCCTCGAACGTCGCCGAGCACGTCGCCGAACCGTGGCGAATGGGCCGCGAAATGATGCGGGTCACGCGACCCGGCGGACTCGTCGTGTACTCGTACACCATCTGGTACGGGCCCTTCGGCGGCCACGAAATGGGCTTGACCCACTACCTCGGCGGCGACCGCGCCCGCCGCATGTACGAAAAGAAGCACGGCAAGCGACCCAAGAACTACTACGGCGAGTCGCTGTTCGAGGTCGGCTGCGCCGAAGGACTCGACTGGGGCCGCGAGATGGACCGCGCCGGGCACGCCGAACTGCTGGCGGCCTTCCCCCGCTACCACCCGTGGTGGGCCTGGTGGATGACCAAAGTGCCCATCCTGCGCGAGTTCGCGGTGTCGAACCTCGTCCTGGTGCTGCGGAAAAAGTAGCGGGGTGCGGGGCGCGGGCGGCCGCGGGGCTGGCGCGCGGGGCGCGGGGCGCGG
>DUOR01000373.1 GCA_012838715.1 Actinomycetales bacterium | reverse complement strand
CGCCGCGCCCCCACCGGTCGCCGCGCCCCCGACCGTCGCCGCGCCCCCGACCGTCGCCGCGCCCCGCAGCTTCGGGGCTTCACGTCCGCTAACGTTCAACCTATGAAAATGCCACTTTTCATGAACCGCGTTTCCACAGGTCGCCGGAAGTTATGAAATCAGGTTAGACGCTTAGAGGACGTGCAGCCCTGCGTGAAAAGTGGCCGGGAGCCGGAGCGAGGTCAGGCGCGAGGCATGGCTGGGCGCAAAACACTGCTGGGCGCAAAGCACTGCTGGGCGCGAGGCACTGCTGGGCGCGAGGCACGACTGGGCGCAAAGCACGGCTGGGCCCCGGAGCCGCGCGGCGTTACAGGCCCGCGCGGCCGGCGGCGTTGGCGGCGTAGGCGATGAGCCGGTCGACCATGTCGACGGTCGGGGCGCCGTCCGGGGCCTCGTTGGCGGGCATGTCGCGGACGCGGCGGACCACGCCCTCGGCGATGATCGCCACCTTCCACAAACCCAGCACCCGCCAGTACTCGAGGGCGGAGCGGTCGCGGCCGGTGATTTCCAGGTACCTGTCGGCGAGCTCCGGGCCGGTGGGGAAACCCTCCTCCAGCGCGGCACCGAACCCGGGAAGCACCAGGCCGCCGTGCTCGGGCCAGTAGGCCAGGAGGGTCCCGACGTCGGCAAGCGGGTCACCCAGGGTGGCCAACTCCCAGTCGACGACGGCCTTAACGGCGCCCGTCTCCGGGTCGCACATGACGTTGCCCAGGTGCAGGTCACCGTGGACGAGCGCGGTGGCGTCCTGCTCGGGCACGCCGTCCCACAGGCGGCGGGTCAGGTCGTCGAGCTCGGCGGAATCGCGGGTGCGGGTCTTCTCCCACTGCCCCGACCAGCGGCGCAGCTGCCGCGGCGCGTAGGGCTCATGGGAAGCCAGGCCATCCAGGCCGACCTCGGCGAGGTCGACGGCGTGGATGGCGGCCATCGCGTCGATGAGCCCCTCCGCCACCCGGCGGCGCGCCCCGGCCGGCATCTCCTCGGCGATGGCCGGGGACGTAACGGCGCGGCCGTCGACAAGCTCCATCGCGACGACGGGCACCTCGGCGACGTCCGGCTCCGAGCGCACGCCCAGGATGCGGGGCACCGGCACGGCGGTGTCCGCCAGGGCGGCCATGATGCGGCCCTCGCGGGCGACGTCATGCGCCGACGACGCGAGCGCACCCATCGGCGGGCGGCGGACGACGACCTCATGGCCCTCCGCGTCCTTCGCCCGGTAGGTCAGGTTCGACTGCCCCGCGCCGAGGCGCTCCAACCGCACCGGGCCGCGCGTCGCGCCGGGGAGGGATTCCAGCCATTCGGCCAGGCGCGCCTCGTCGAAGGGGCTGATGCTGTGGTCGTTCGTCATCGCTGTGCGCCTTTCGGGTCCGGGCCGGTCTCTCCCTCTCCACGGTATCGGCGGAGTTCGCCGCGTGCGATGGTCATCAGGTGCACCTCGTCGGGGCCGTCGGCCAGGCGCAGGGAGCGCAGGCCCGCCCAGAAGTGCGACAACGGCACGTCGCCCGTGACCCCCTCGCCGCCGAAAACCTGGATTGCGTCGTCGACGATGCGCAGCGCCATCGCCGGGGCGGCGACCTTGATGGCGGCGATTTCCTGCCGGGCGGCCTTGTTTCCGGCCTCGTCCATCAGCCACGCGGCCTTCAGCACGAGCAGGCGGGTCATCTCGATGTCGACGCGGGCGCGGGCGATGCGGTCGCGGACGTTGTCGCGGTCCGCGAGGCGCTTGCCGAACGTGGAGCGCCCCAGCGCGCGCCGGCACATCATCTCCAGTGCGCGCTCCGCCATGCCGATGGCGCGCATGCAGTGGTGGATGCGCCCCGGCCCCAGCCGGTCCTGGGCGATGCGGAAGCCCTCGCCCTCGCCCTTGAGCACGTCGGAGTCGGGCACGAAGACGTCGTCGAAACGCACCTCGGCGTGGCCCTCGCGGTCGTGGAAACCGAAGACGGGCAGGTCGCGGACGATGGTCACGCCCGGCGCGTCGGCGGGCACCACCAGCATCGACTGCTGCCGGTGCGTGTCGGCGTCGGGCGACGTCTTGCCCATGACGATGAGCACCCGCAGGTTCGGGTGCATGCCGTTGGAGGTGAACCACTTGCGCCCGTTGAGCAGCCACCCGCCGTCGGCGCGCTCCATGCGCATGGCGACGTTGGTGGCGTCCGACGAGGCCACGCCCGGTTCCGTCATGCAGAACGCCGAGCGGATCTCCCCCGCCAGCAGTGGTTCGAGCCACCGTTTCCGGTGCTCGGCCGTGCCGAAAAGTTCGAGGACCTCCATGTTCCCCGTGTCGGGGGCGTTGCAGTTGCAGGCCTCCGGGGCAATGTGGGGGCTGCGGCCCATGATTTCCGCCAGCGGCGCGTACTCCACGTTGCTCAGCCCCGGCCCGCGCCCGGGGTGCGGGTGGAACAGGTTCCACAGGCCGCGGGACTTCGCCTCCGCCTTCAGTTCCTCCATTTTCGCGGGGTGGTGGTGCGGGTCGCCGGCGGCGCGCACCTGTTCGGCGATGACCTCCTCCGCCGGGTAGACGCATTCGTCCATGAACGCCTCGAGGCGCCGACGGTAGTCGCGGGCCCGGTCCGATTCCCTGAAATCCATTGCGCTCCCCTACATCAGCGGGGTGCCGATGAGCTGGCCCCCGTCGACCACGATGTCCGACCCGGTCATCCAGCGGGCGCCGTCGCCGGCGAGGAAGCAGATGACGTCGGCGACGTCGTCGGGCTCGCCGATGCGGCCCAGCGGCGTGATCGAGTTGACCGCCTCCTCGTGCTCCTTCCACAGCGACTCCGCGAGCTTGGTGCGCACGACGCCGGGCGACACGGAATTGACGCGGACGTTCGGCGCGAGTTCCCGCGACAGCTGCCGGGTGACGTGCAGCAGCGCCGCCTTGGACGCGTTGTACACGCCCAGCGCGTCCTCCACCGTCCATGCGCCAATCGACGCCACGTTGACGATCGCCGCGCCGGGCCGCTCCCCCAGCCCGTTCGCCACGGCGGCGCGCACCCAGTTCATGGGCGCGAAGGTGTTGATGGCGAAGGTCTTTTCCAGCGCCGACCGTTCCTGCTTGACGACGGGGCCGAACGCGGGGTTCGTGCCCGCGTTGTTGATCAGGATGTCCAGTCCGCCGAAGTCGGCGCGGACGCGGGCGCAGGCCTCGTCGGCGGCGTCGGGGTCGCCGGCGTGGGCGCCGAGGCCGATGACCGTGCCGCCGGTGATGTCGGCCAGTTCCGCCGCGGCCGCTTTCGCGGCGTCGGCCTTGCGGGAGGTGATGGCCACCTTCGCCCCGCCCTCGGCGAGCATCCGCGCCGTGGCGTTGCCGATTCCCCTGGTTCCGCCGGTGACCAGGGCGACCTTCCCCGTGAAGTCGTGGGTGAGCATTGCCGTGTCCTTTCCGCCGCGGCGCCCCGTGCGGGCGCCCGTTGGCGCTCAGCCTAAGTTCAAACGTGATCCGGTTCACGGCTTTTGCCCCGTTTACTGCTTTTGCGGCGAACGGCGGACCCTGGGGCCGCGGTCGCGCGTCCATCCCCCGGTCGCCGCCCGGTTCCCGCGAATTCCGCATTCCGTGAATGCCGATTCAGTTATGCTGAGCCGGCGAGGCCGGATGTGACCCACGGCACACTTGTGACCGGCGAGTAGACGATTACCCGGCCCGGACGAAAACCGAGAGGGAGAACCCCATGCCGCTGACCAGCCCCCACCCCGACGTCACCATCCCCGACGAGTCGATCTTCGACTTCATCTTCGGCGACATCGCCCCCGAGTACGCCGACAAGGTCGCCTTCGTCGACTCCGGCGCGGGCACGACCTACACGGAGCTTAAGTCGATGATCGAGGCGTTCGCGGGGGCGCTGGCGCACCGCGGCATCGGCAAGGGCGACGTCGTCGCCCTGCACTGCCCGAACTCCACCACCTTCGCGGTCGCCTTCCACGGCATTCTCCGCGCGAACGCCACGGTGACCACGGTGGCCACCCTCGCGACCGCCGAGGACGTCGAAAAGCAGTTGCGCGCGTCGGGCGCGAAGATGATCCTCACCACCTCCGCCATCGGCTGGGCCGGCACCAACGGCGCCGAGAACGCGGGCCTCGCGCCGGAGGCCGTCATCGGCCTGACCGGCGTCCACGGCATCGCGGAGATGCTCGCCGAGGGCCACGCCGCCCCGGATCAGGACATCGACGCCGCCACCGACGTCGCCGTCATCCCCTTCTCCTCCGGCACCACCGGCATCCCGAAGGGCGTCATGCTCTCCCACCGGAACCTGGTGTCCAACATGGCGCAGGTGGAGGAGCAGACCGTCGACATCATCAACGACGAGACCATCGCCATCACGCCGCTGCCGTTCTTCCACATCTACGGCATGAACGCGCTGCTCAACCTGCTGCTGCGCAAGCGCGCCACCCAGTACACGATGGCGAAGTTCGACCTCATCGAGTTCCTGGAGCTGATCCAGGACCACAAGGCCACCTTCGCGTTCATCGCGCCGCCCATCGCCGTCGGCCTGGCCAAGCACCCGGCGGTGGACAAGTACGACCTGTCCTCCCTGCAGACCATGCTGTCCGGCGCCGCGTCGCTGCAGGCCCCGCTGGCCTCCCAGGTGGAGAAGCGCCTCGACTGCGTCATGGCGCAGGGTTACGGCATGACCGAGATGTCCCCGGTGTCGCACCTGCGCCCCGGCCACGATTCCCCGCTGGACTCCATCGGCCCGGCCGTGCCGAACACCGAGTTCAAGCTGGTGGACACCTCCACCGATGAGCTGCGCGAAATCCCCGTCCCCGAGTTCGGCCACTCCAAGGCCGGCGAGCTGTGGGTCCGCGGCCCGCAGGTCATGCTGGGTTACCTGAACAACCCGGAGGCCACCGCCGAGACCCTCACCGAGGACAAGTGGCTGCGCACCGGCGACATCGCCGAGATGGACAAGAACGGCAACGTCTTCATCGTCGACCGCCTCAAGGAGCTCATCAAGTACAAGGGCTACCAGGTCGCCCCGGCGGAGCTCGAGGCGATTCTGCTGGACAACCCGGACATCGCCGACGCCGCCTGCTCCTCCATCTTCGACCGCGAGGGCGAGGAGGTGCCGAAGGCGTACGTCGTCAAGCAGCCGGGCTCGGACATCACCGAGGACGACGTCATCGAGTTCGTCGCCCAGCGCGTCGCCCCCTACAAGAAGGTCCGCGCCGTCGAGTTCATGGAGGCCATCCCGAAGTCGGGCACCGGCAAGATCCTGCGCAAGGACCTCAAGGCCATGGAGGCCGCCCGCGCCGAGATGTAGCCGCGCTGGCCGCAGGCTAGCCGCGCCGATCGCGCGCTAGTCCTGCACTAGCCCTGCACTAGCCCTGCACTAGTCCTGCACTAGTCCTGCACGTACCGCCCGCCGGTGACCCGCACGGTCGCCGAGCCGGGCGAAATCTCCGTGAAGCCGGCGTCGTGGACCACGACGTCGGCTTCCGCGTCGTCGGGAAGCCCCTCCCGCGGCACCTCGCGCACCTGCAGCGGGAACCCGTCGCGGGCCCACCGCCACGCGGCGTCGGCGTCGAGCACCGCGGCCAGCAGCATCGAGCCGTGCCCGACCTGCGCCGCCGCCTTCCCCACCGTCATCCCGAGGTCCGCGTCCACCCAAATCACCGGCACTCCCCCGCGCCCGCCCACGTCCACGGGCGCCGCGTCCTCCGCCGGCAGTTCCGTGCCACCGATCTGGAGCTTGCCGACGATCGGATCGGTGTCCGCCACCGGACACGGCACCAACGCGCGTGCGGACGCCCCCGACACGGTCGCGGTCACGCCGGGCAGGTCCCGCACCCGCTCCCAATGGACGTTCCGGGCCCGCCGGGCAATCTTGCGGATCCGGGCGCCGTACCAGCCGCGCAAACCGGCCGCGAAAGAACCGGAGCCGTCATCGGCCGACGCGTTGGCGGTGTCACTGGCGGAAGCTGCGGCACCGGGAGCTGCGGCGGGAACTGCAGCGCCGGAAGCTGCGGCACCGGGAACCGCTGCCGCCCGCTCATCGAGGCAGCAGGCCACCACCGCGGTGGCGGCCGCCTCGAGGAGAGCCGTCCGCGACGGCCGCGGATCCTTCGGCATGTGCAGGATGACCGGCATCGACCACGGGACGTCCTCGCCCGGGTCCCACCGCTCCGGCTTCGGCAGCGCCGCGTGGGCGTCGGCGAACCAGGCGGGCGCCGAAGGGGAATCGTCGGAAAGCACGCTCACTGCTCGAGCGGGACGCGGCGGTAGGTGCCGTCCTCACGGTCGGCGTGATCGATCTCGTCGCGGGAGACGCCCAGGATGAACAAAACCTCATCGAGGAAGGGATTGTTCACGGACGTGTCCGCGATTTCCTTCAGCGCCGGCTTCGCGTTGAACGCGATGCCCAGGCCCGCGACCGACAGCATGTCGATGTCGTTGGCGCCGTCGCCCACGGCGACCGTCTGGTGCATCTGCAGGCCGAACTGCTCCGCGAACTTCTTCAGGCTGCGCGCCTTCTCCTCGCGGTCGATGATGTCGCCGATGACGCGGCCCGTGAGCTTGCCGTCGACGATCTCCAGGGTGTTCGCCCGGTAGAAGTCGAGCTCCAGCTCCTTGGCGAGGGGCTCGAGAATCTGGATGAAACCGCCCGACACCGCGCCGGCCTTGTAGCCCAGGCGCTTCAGCGTGCGGATGGTGGTGCGGGCGCCCGGGGTCAGCACGATGGAATCGGTGACCTCCTGCAGCACCGACTCCGGCAGGCCCGCCAGCGCCTTCACGCGCTCATGGAGGGATTCCGCGAAATCGAGCTCACCGCGCATGGCGCGCTCGGTGACCGCGGCGACCTCGGCCTCACGGCCGGCGTGGGCGGCGAGCATCTCGATGACCTCGCCGGTGATGAGCGTCGAGTCGACGTCGAAGCAGATCAGGCGCTTCGAACGGCGCTGCAGGCCGTCGCGCTCGATGGCGATGTCGAAGTCATGCTCCAGGGCCAGCTCCGCCAGCGCCTTACGGACGGGGACGCCGGCGCCCGGCTT
Source organism: Actinomycetales bacterium (assembly GCA_012838715.1). Lineage (GTDB taxonomy): Bacteria > Actinomycetota > Actinomycetes > Mycobacteriales > Mycobacteriaceae > Corynebacterium. The sequence goes on along the minus strand of DUOR01000373.1, from coordinate 617 downwards.
CGGGTCCGACAGCGACACCTTCAGCTCCAGGCCGGTCACCGGGTAATCGGCGATGCCCCGGATGGTGTCGATGTTCGCGCCGTAGTTGGCCAGGGTCTGGCCGATGCGGGAAATGTCCGCGGCGGTCAGCGGGTTGCCCAGCACGACCACCGCATGCGACGACGCATGGCGGGTCGATTCCGCGCCATCCACGGTGACCTCGACCGTGACGCCGTGAACCTGCAACGTGTCGGTCAGGCCCGCGGCCAGAACATCGAGGCGCTCCGGATCGACGCCGATCAGCGCACCGAGCGACAGGCGCGACCGGAACAGCGACTGCTCGACGTCCAGGATCTGGGCCCCATGGGCCGCGAGGACGCGGAAGAAGGAAGCGGACACGCCCGGGCGGTCGGGGCCGGTGGCGGTGACGACCGCGGGCGTCAGGCCCGTCGGCAGCGTCACCGTCTCCAACTCACCGTCGACGGCTTCCGGGGCTGCGGGGACTTCAACCTGATTCTGCACGTCAGCCATTATCCCATGAGGCGCCGGGACCCACGACCGCGGGGTTGATCCCCGGGCCGGGGAAGGACGCTCGCCGTCGGCGGGCGGCATCCACCCGGTGGGGCGCCGGCGGGCGG
>DUOR01000372.1 GCA_012838715.1 Actinomycetales bacterium | reverse complement strand
CGGATCGCCGCACCATGCGTCGGAAAGCGCACCGTGACCCGCAGTGAATGCGGTGACCCGCCACCCGCGCAGTAGACTTCCCCGCCATGACCAACTCCGATTCACGGCCCCACGGCACTGGGCCGGGCGCTGCCGCGGCCACCGCGCACACGCCCACGAACTCCGCACGCACCGTCAAGTACGACACCGCCATCGAAGCCGACGCACCGCGCCACGTCCCGGTCCCCCGCTCGATGTACCCCGTTTTCGTGGGGATTTTCACCGGTGTCCTGCTCATCTCGAACATCACCGCCACCAAGGGCGTTGACCTGTTCGGGCTGGTCACCGACGGTGCGTTCTTTCTTTTTCCGCTGAGCTACATCATCGGCGACGTCCTTTCCGAGGTCTACGGCTTCCGCGCCACCCGCCGCGCCGTCTACACCGGTTTCGCGGTGCTGGCCATCGGCATGGCGAGCTTCTTCATCGCCATCGAACTGCCGCCCGCCGACTTCTACGAAAACCAGGACGCCTTCGCGACCGTGCTGGGCACCGTGCCGCAGCTGGTGCTCGCGGGCCTGGCGGGTTACCTCGTCGGCCAGCTGCTCAACGCGTGGTCCCTGACCGCCATCAAGCGCCGCACCGGCGAAAAGTCCCTGTGGATGCGACTTCTCGGGTCGACCGTGGTGGGTCAGTTCGCCGACACCCTCATCTTCTGCTCCATCGCGGCGCCCGCCATCGGCATTTCGACGTGGGGCGATTTCGTGAACTTCGTCATCGTCGGCTTCCTGTGGAAGACCGGCGTCGAGGTCGTCATCCTGCCCATCACCTACCAGGTCATCGCCTGGGTGAAGAAGCGCGAAGGCTACTACGACGCGCCCTCCGCCCCGGCCCCCACCGCAACGCCGGCGCAGTAGGTCCCCGGGGAGCGCTGCGGGTTCGCGTGTTGCGCTGCGGGTCCCCGTTCGCGCCGCGCGTTTCCCGCGTTGCGCTGCGGGTCCCCGTTCACGCCACCCACCCTTCTTCGCTTTCCGACGTCACGGCCACCGCACCCCGCGGTGGCCGTCTTCTTTTCGGCCACCCGATTGTCCGGCGGCCGATGCCCCGGCGCTCCCGCGGTCTCGCCCACGAGCGGCGGCGGCATCCGGGGCGACAAAACTCGGGATCAGCATGGCCCCCACTCAAAACTCGGGATCAGCATGGCCCCCACTCAAAACTCGGGATCAATAACTCGGGATCAGTCCGATGCGGTGTCCTTTAACTCGGGATCAGTACTGATCCCGAGTTATTGATCCCGAGTTAAAGATGTGAGCGCACGAGGAGACGGCCCAGCAGCGCTGAGTTGCAGGTTTCGGCGCACGACGGGAGGGCCCAGCAGCGCTGAGCCAAAGGTTTGGGTGCACGACGAGACCGCCCCGCAGCGCTGAGTTGCAGGTTTCGGCACACGACGAGCACGCGGCCAAAAGGCGCAATCACCCTGGCGGCACGAGCCCGATCCTGATGGACGGCCCGGCGACGGTTTATCCGAGCAGGTCGCGGACGGTTTCCTCCGCGCGCTCCAGCTCCGCGCGCTCCAGCTCCGCGCGTTCCAGCCCCGCGCGCCGAAGCTCCGCGGGCGCCTCACCCTCCTCGAGGAACCGCGCCCCGTCGAGGGCTGAAAAACCGTCCGGGGACGGCGGCGAATCAACCGAGCGCGTTCCGGCGGGAGCCGGCTCGCCGTTGTCGCGGGCCTCGTCCATGCGCGGGTCCTCGATGACGCTTCCGTCGAAAACGGCGCAGGGGTCGTCGTTGACGATGGTGTCGTCCGGCACGATTCCGCGCCGCGCCATGTACTCGTCCAAATGCATCGAGATGCTCATCGCGGCTCCCCTTTCACGTGCGCCCGGGGGGACTTGAACCCCCACGCCCTAGGGCACAGGAACCTAAATCCTGCGCGTCTGCCAATTCCGCCACGGGCGCCGGCCCGCGGTCGCCGGCCCTGCCGGAGCGTCGGCCCCCGGCCGATCACCTGGGGCGATCGGCGGGACCGATGCGGACTTCACACATGGTAACGGGTTAGAGTTGGCATCGTGTCAACCACCAGCCAGAAGTCCCCGCAGGAGTCCCCGCAGCAGGGTCCGCTGAAGCGGCGCACCCGCATCATCCAGCTCGTTTTCGTCGTGTTGGCGGTGCTGGCGACGATCGCGTTGGCCTATTGGCAGTTCAGCCGCTGGAACACGACGAGCTCGTTCCAGAATCTGGGCTATGCGCTGCAGTGGCCGGCGTTCGGCGTGTTCTTCATTTGGGCGTACCGCAAGTACATGGAGTACGAGACGGCGCGTTTCGAGGGCGACGACGAGGCCGGCGTGAAGCACGACCCGAACGTCATGACCGAAATCCCCGACGATTTCCTGCCGACCCGCCCCGACGGGACGCGCACCGACGCGGGCCATGATCCGCGCAACCCGGACCCCGGTGCGCACACCGACGCGGGCCCCGGTGCGGGCCATGACGTGACCGAAAGCCGAAGCATCGGCGACATTGCCGACGAGGAGAAGAAGTGACCGACCAGCATCCGAACAATCCGCAGGCGCCGGCGACCGCGCAGGGCGGGGGTGTCGGACAGCGCCCGGCGGCTGACGGCACCAGGGTTCACCCGGAGCGCGCCCGCCGCGTGAAGTCGGCCCTCACCGCTTTCTCAGTCACCGCCTACATCACGGGTGTCATGCTGCTCGCCGTGGTGGCGGAGATGGTCTACAAGTACATCATCCTCGACGATTCGGCGGACGCCCCGGCGTGGTTCTTCTATGTCGCGCAGGTGCATGGTTTCGCGTACATGGCGTTCCTCATCGCCATCGTGAACTTGGGCACGAAGGCGCGGTGGTCGCCGGGCAAGTGGATCATCACGGCGCTGGGTGGCGTCGTGCCGTTCCTGTCGTTCTACGTTGAGCGCAAGCGCAGCAATGAGGTGAAGGCCCAGTTCGGCCTGGAGTAATCCGTCGCGCGTATGCGCGAAACCCCCGCGAACCTTGTCCGGTTCGGCGGGGGCTTTTCGCTTTCCGACGGCCGCTCCACGGCGTCGCAGCCGGGCGCGGCGCCGTGGTGGTGCAGAGCCCGGGCGCGGCG
>DUOR01000371.1 GCA_012838715.1 Actinomycetales bacterium | reverse complement strand
GGGGGCGGCCGCTCACTGCAACGCCTCGAGGATATCCCCGGCGAGCATGGTGACGCTGCCGGCGCCGATGGTCAGGACGACGTCATGCGGCCCGGCGACCTCGCGGACGCGATCCGGCGCGGACATGAAATGCGGCTCGTACACGACCGGCACGGTGACCGAGCGGGCGATGAGATCGCCGTCGACGCCGGGCTCCGGGGCCTCTCGGGCGCCGAAGACGTCGAGGACGACGACCTTGTCCGCCAGCGACAGCGCCTCCGCGAACTCGGCCGAGAACGCCTTCGTGCGGGAGTACAGGTGCGGCTGGAAGACCGCGACGACCTCGCCGCGGCCGGCGTCCTCCACCAGTTCGCGGGCGGCGCCCAGCACGGCGCGCACCTCCGTCGGATGGTGGGCGTAATCGTCGTAGACGCGAACGCCGTCGAAGTCCCCTCCGGCAATCGTGCCGTGGTAGTCGAAGCGGCGGCGCACGCCGGTGAACTCGGAGAGCCCGCGGGCCATCCGCTCCAGGTCGGCGTCCACGCAACGGCCGGCGACCAGGGCGGCCAGGGCGTTCAGCGCCATGTGCCGGCCCGGCTGGCGCAGCTCGAAGGTGACCCGCTGGTCCAGCACGGTCGCCTCGATGCGGGCGCCGCCGCCCGCGGCGGTCCACCCGTGCAGGACGGCGCCGACGCCGAGATCCGGGTGCGCGGCCAGCGACTCCTCACCGCCGTACGCAAGGACGCGGATGCCGGCCTTCGCGGCGCGTTCGCCCAGCTGGGCGGCGCGCTCGTCCTCGGCGCAGACCACCAGGGCGCCACCGTCGACGATGCGGCCCGCGAAAGCGTCGAACACCGCGTAGTACTTCTCGGGGGTACCGAAGAAGTCCAGGTGGTCGGCCTCGATGTTCGTGACCACCGCGACCTGCGGCGAATACGTCAGCAGCGAGGCGTCGGACTCGTCGGCCTCGGCCACGAAGACGTCGCCGGAACCCTGGTGCGCGTTGACGCCGGCCTTGGACATCAGGCCGCCGACGGCGAAGGAGGGGTCCAGGCCCGCGGCCTGCAGGGCGGCCACGGACATCGAGGTCGTCGAGGTCTTGCCGTGGGTGCCGGCGATGAGCAGGGCGCGGGAATCCGCCATGAGCATGCCCAGCACGTCGGAGCGCTTGAGCACCGGGATGCCCAGATCCTTGGCGCGCTTGAGCTCCGGGTTGTCCTCGGGGATGGCCGCGAAGGAGACGACCACAGCCTCCGGCTCCCGGCCACCGTCGGCGGTCAGGTTCTCCTCCGCATGGCCGATGGAGATGACGGCGCCCATGGCGCGCAGGCCCACCACGGCGCGGGAATCCTTCATGTCCGATCCGGTGACCGCCACGCCGCGGGCCAGCAGCAGCCGGGCCACGCCGGACATGCCGGCGCCGCCGATGCCGATCATGTGGACGCTGCCGGGCAGCTGGCCCGCCCCGGTCGCGGCGCGGTCGGCGTGAATCGGATCGTTCATCGGGTCACCTCTGGTGCTGGAAAGGACTGGTGCAACTCTTGGAGTTTAGGGAAAATCCGGGCCGGACGGCGACCGCTCAGCGGCGGGCCGCGGCGGCCAGCACCCGGCGGGCGATGGCGTCGGCGGCGTCGCGGTGGCCCGAGGACGCGGTGCGCTCGGCCATGCCGGCCAAACGGCCGGCGTCGGCAAGCAGGGGAACGACCGTGGCCTCCACCTTCGCGGGGTTGAGCTCACCGTCGGCGATCATGATGGCGCCGCCGGCGGCCACGATGTCCTTCGCGTTCAGCGCCTGCTCGCCGTTGCCGTGCGGCAGGGGCACGTACACCGCGGGCAGCCCGACGGCCGAAATCTCGGCGACCGTCATCGCGCCCGAACGGCAGAGGATGAGATCCGCCGCGGCATAGGCCAGGTCCATCCGGTCGATGTAGGGCACGGCCACGTACGGTGGTGCGTCCGGCCCACCGTCGGCGACCTCCACCGTGTTCTTCTTGCCGTGGGCGTGGAGCACCGCGACGCCGGCGTCGGCGAGCGGGCGGGCGGCGCCGGAGACCGCGTCGTTGATGCTCACCGCACCCTGCGAACCGCCCGTGACGAACAGGACCGGGCCCTCGGCTGGCAGGCCGAAGAACTCGCGCGCC
>DUOR01000370.1 GCA_012838715.1 Actinomycetales bacterium | reverse complement strand
GGCGGGGACCGCGGCCACCCGGACGCGGCAGCCCACCCCGGAGCCAAGGCGGCCACCGTCGGAAAGCACCACACCAACCGCAACCCCCGCAACGCTGACAGCGAACAAGCGGCACCGGCGAAACAAAGCCCCGCAACCGTTCGTTACCCTCTAATGAAGAAGCGATGGCCCCGGCCACCGCAGGCGAAGGCGAAATGGAAGGGAACCCCTTTTTCGATGAGCGACCAGAATCCCGCTGCGAATGACTCCGTGTTCGAGAAGCTGCTGAAGGAGCGCATCCTGTTCCTCGGCGACCAGGTCGACGACCAGATCGCCAACAAGCTCTGCGCGCAGATGCTCCTCCTCTCGGCCGAAGACCCCACGCGAGACATCGCGCTCTACATCAACTCCCCGGGCGGCTCCGTCACCGCCGGCATGGCCATCTACGACACCATGCAGTTCGTGCCCTGCGACGTCGCCACCTACGGCATGGGCCTCGCGGCCTCCATGGGCCAGTTCCTGCTGTCCGCCGGCACCCCCGGCAAGCGCTACGCCCTGCCGCACGCCCGCATCATGATGCACCAGCCGTCCGCCGGCATCGGCGGCACCGCGGCCGACATCACCATCCAGGCCGAACAGTTCGCCCAGACCAAGAAGGAAATGGCCCGCCTCATCGCCGAGCACACCGGCCAGCCCCTCGAACGCATCGAAGAGGACTCCGACCGCGACCGCTGGTTCACCGCCGCCGAAGCCCTCGAATACGGCTTCGTCGACCACGTCGTCACCTCCCTCAAGGACACCCGCGGCGACAGCGCCGAACAGGCCGCCGAAAACGCCGGCCAGGTCAACCAGGACAACTAAGGGAAGAGGAGCGACGACAACATGCACCACGACCCGCACAACGCCACGCGCACCGAGCTCAGCCCCGAACTGCGCCCCGGATTCCGCGCCCGCACCACCCACGCCGCCGACCTGACCGGCAACGTCGCCGACCTGAGCGGCCATGCCGCCGACCTGCGCGGCCACGCGCCCGAAACCACCATGGAGACCCCCAACATGCAGATGCCGCAGTCGCGCTACGTGCTGCCGTCCTTCGTCGAGCACTCCAGCTTCGGCGCCAAGGAATCCAACCCGTACAACAAGCTGTTCGAGGAACGCATCATCTTCCTCGGCTCCCAGGTCGACGACACCGCCGCCAACGACATCATGGCGCAGCTGCTGGTCCTCGAGGGCCTCGACCCGGACCGCGACATCACCATGTACATCAACTCGCCCGGCGGCTCCTTCACCTCCCTGATGGCGATCTACGACACCATGCAGTACGTGCGCCCCGACGTCGTCACCGTCTGCCTCGGCCAGGCCGCGTCCGCCGCCGCCGTGCTGCTCGCCGCCGGCGCCCCCGGCAAGCGCGCCGCCCTGCCCAACGCCCGCGTGCTCATCCACCAGCCCGCCACCCAGGGCATCCAGGGCCAGGTCTCCGACCTCGAAATCCAGGCCGCCGAAATCGAGCGCATGCGCACCCTCATGGAGGAAACGCTCGCCCACCACACCGGCCAGACCGCCGAGCAGGTCCGCCGCGACACCGACCGCGACAAGATCTTGACCGCCGAGCAGGCCAAGGAATACGGCATCGTCGACACCGTCTTCGAGTACCGCAAGCTGAACAAGTAGCGGTAGCGGTGGTTGCGCCGTAGCGCGATTCGAGAGCCCGGTCCCTCCCGAGGGGCCGGGCTTTCGCGTTCCCCGGGGTTCGCCGCGTTCTCTCGCTCTTCCCGCGCGCGTTGGCCAAGCTTCCCGGCCCGCCCGCGTTCTCTCGCGCTTCCCACGCGCCTCAGCCTTACCGAATGTCACGGTGTTTTCGTGCTCGCCAGGGCGCCTGTTCCTTTAACTCGGGATCAATAACTCGGGATCAGTACTGATCCCGAGTTAAAGCGGGCCCCCAGGGACTGATCCCGAGTTATTGATCCCGAGTTTTGGGTGAGAGCTGCTGGACACAGGGAGCGGTGGGCGAGGGCGGAGAGCGGCAGGCCGCCAACCGCTGCCGGCGACGGAGAGCTGCCGGCCACGGGGGAGCAATCGTCTCGGGGACTCTTTGCGGGCCGGCGGCGCCGCCGCGATCCGCGCCGTTGGAAAAGAACTCGCACGCTGGGGGAACGCAATCATCCACAGGCGGGGGTTTATCCACGGGGATGTGGGCGTCGGCAAGCGAAGGGCAGGCGCAAGCCAGGATGGCGGCGCACACTCGCGGCATGAAGGACTGGGCGGGCCACTTCGGGCTGGTGGAACTAAGGAAAACGAGCGGTCACGGGGCCTGCGAAAACCCCAATGGCTACGCGTATTTGACGGCGGAGGTAGCGATGCCGCTGGAACGCTACGTGGCGCTTCCGCCGTGGGAGCAGGCGACGGCGCGGGCGGCGGCGGTGGCGCTGACGCTGGACACGGCGGTGGTCGCGGGGACGGCGGCCGCGCGGCTGTGGGGGATTGACGTGCTCGATTGGCGGCAGCCGCGGGTCGATGCGCTGCACGTGGACGGGAAGCGGGCGGGCGGCCGGTGTCGTGCGGCGGGGGATGCTGGCCGGGCCGCGGTTCCGGGGAGCGCGGGCGGTCCGCGAGGCGCTCGGCCTCTCCATCCCGAACGCGGGGAGCGCGCTGGAGTCGCATGCGCGGGTGCTGCTGGTGCTTTCCGACGTCCCGGGCATCGAGTCGATTGCCGCCCAAGCCGCCATCCGCGACCCCGCGACCGGCGAAACCTACTACGTGGACCTGCTGATCAACGGGTGGCTCATCGTCGAAATCGACGGCGACGTGAAGTACGACGGGGAAACGTACGGCCGCACCGATGACGTGATCCGCGCCGAACGCAGCCGCGAGAAGGCGCTGCAGAACACGGGACGGGTGGTTGTGCGCGTGTCGGATCCCCGGGAAACCCCGGAGGTCGTCGCTCACGCGCTGGCGACGTTCCGCGGGGCCGCGGCCTAGTTGCCGCGGGCGGAACCGGGGACGGAACCGTTGTCGTTGGGGCCAGCGGCGGGGCCGGGAGCACCGGAACCGGGGTCGTTGGAATCGGGGAAGGAACCCTTGTCGGCGGAGGCAGGGGCATGCGGCGGGAAAATGCGGAAGCCCCGGGCAATCGCCCACACCGAGATGAACGCCCAAATCACCGCGAGGATCGCGGCCACGAGGTAGATGTCCGCCTGCGTCAGCAGGGCAGTCACCGCGACGAGCCCAATCGGAGCGGCGAACTGGTTCACCGCCGTGAACACGGAAAACGCCCGGCCGCGGAGCTTCTCCGGGATGTCCTCGGTGACCAGGACCATCGACAACGGTCCGAGGAATCCACCGCCCACGCCCGCGACGAACATGCCGGCGATGACGAGCCACGACACCCCGAGGGCGCCGAGCATCGAAAAGCCGATGAGGTCCAGGGCGATGGCCGTCGTCCACATCGCCCGCCGGTTCTGCGCGCCAATCTTCGCGACCGCCAACCCCGCGAGGACCATGCCGACGGCGTAGGTGGACATCGACAAACCCAGCATCGCGGGAGCGTCAATCGACTGGAAATGCGCCGGCAACAGCACCGCGAGATACGGGCTGACCAACGCCGCCGACGCGAACGTGATGATCACAAGCAGGCGAATCGCCGGCGGCCGCACCACCCGGCCCCAGGCCCGCAGCGCCCCGATGTCGATGGTCTCGCCATCCGCCGCCGCCTCCGCGCCGGGGTCGCCGCCGGAGCCCGGCACGGAACTGCCCGGCACGGAACCAGCGGGGTCGCCGCCGTCGGGCGGGGAGCCGCGGCTGCCGTCGTCGGCAAGCGGGGTGGGGTCGGACGCGCCCGGGTGGAGGCGCAGCATCGCGGTGAGGAGGGCCGCGGCGAAGGAGCAGCCGGCGGTGATCCAGAGGACGAGCTGGATGGGGATGGTGGCCATCATGAAGCCGGCCAGCGCCGGGCCGAGCAGCCACGACAGGCCGCCGATGGACTGGTTGAGGCCCGCGATGCGGTCGACGGTCATGCCCGACACGCGCGACACGTCCCCGACCAGCGCCGACCGGGCGGCCATGCCGGGGATGTCACCGACCGCGCCGATGATGCCGAGCGCGACGAACCACGCCATGGTCAACCCCAGGCGCGCATCGACGATGATGACGCCGACGACGGACGCCGCCGAAATCAGGTCGGAGATGATGGACATCGGCTTGCGGCCGAACGTGTCGATGAGATGCCCGCCGAGGAACGCGAACAACAGGCTCGGGAAGGCGATGGCCGCGGCGACGAGGCCCGCGGCGGCGGGGTCGCCCGTGCGGTCGAGGACCAGCCACGGCCACACGATGGTCGCCACCGCGTTGCCGAGCATCGACGTCGCCGCCGACGCGAGGTAAATCCACACCGCCCAGGACCGCGGGGCGGAAGCGCGCGCCCCCGGGTCATGCGTGCCGGACGTGTCCATGAGGGGATCGTACGCCGAACGGGCGCCGGTTCACCGCCGCCGCAGCGCGCCGGGCAGCTCCGACCGAGTGCGGATGCCGAGTTTCCGGTACACCCGCGTCAGGTGGTACTCGACGGTCTTGGGGGAGAGGAACAGTTCGGCGGCGGCTTCGCGGTTGGAGGCGCCGTCGGCGATGAGCGCCGCGATTTCCGCCTCCTGCGGGGTCAGGCCGGCCGCGTTGGTCGTCCGGGCGCCGAGGCCGCCGGCGCGGCGTTCGCGGTTGCAGCGGTCGACGAACTCGGTGGCGCCCATCGCGGCGAAGATCTCGCCGGCGCGGGTGAACATGTCGTCGGCACGCCGCCTGCGGCCGAGGCGCCGCAGCACCTGCCCGTACTCGTAGATGATGCGGCTCTGGTACGCGGGCATGGGCAGCGACTCGATGGCGTCGACGCCGTCGTCGAGCAGCCGCAGCCCCTCGTCGACGTCGCCGCGGGCGATGGCCAGGCCACCGGCGGGGACGGACATCTTCGCCTGCAGCGACAGGATTCCGGAGCCGTCGTGCCGGTCGAGGGCCGTCTCGGTCACGTCGTCGGCGTCGTCGATGCGCTCGACGCGCAGCAGCGCCTGCGCGTACACGTCCTCCCACGGCCAGAATCCGGGCTGCATGATGTCGCGGCGGGAGTTGATGTCGGCGAGCATGTCGCCGGCGCGGGCGGCGGTGGCGTTGTCGGTGGCCAGGGTCGCCACGTGCATGCGGCACATCGCCGACGGCACCGACTGGATGAGGAAAGAGTCCGGGCTGATGCTCAGCCGGTTCACGTACGACCGCGCCAGCCCGGTGTCGCCGCGGAACGCCGCAATCTGCGCGCCGGTCCACAGCAGCAGCGGTTCGAGCAGCTTGATCTCGAATCGTTCGGCGCGCGCGAGCCCACGCTCCACGACGCTCATCGCCTCGGTCCATTCGCCGAGGATGAAGTGCGACCGCGCGAGCCACCCGTCCATCCACAGGCTGATGCGCTCGGACCCCTCCGCCTGCGTGCGGTTCTGCAGGAGCTGCCGCGCCACCACGGGGTCGTCGTGCACGAGCGACAGCCAGCCGAGCGCCATGTCGCGCCGCTGCTCGTGCAGGGGCGACTCCGCTTGCCGACGGTCGATGCCCGGCCTCCGCCCGTCCAACGCGGCCTGCCCGATCAGCCCAATCGCGGCGGACTCCTCGGAGGCGCCGTCGCCGTGGCCGGACCATTCCTCGGCGGCGCGGGTCCACGACACGACTTCCTCGGGGCGCCATTCGACCAGGCCGAGCAGCGCCTTGCGCGCCGCGACGCGGGCCCGGAGGTTGGCGGGTGCGGACTCGGCGGGGGAGTCCTCCCAGCCGAGCGTTTCGGCGGCCCGGTCGATGAGGTAGCGGGCCTCGCCGCGGCGGCCCTCATGCAGGGCGAGGTACCCGAGCAGCGAGTCGTGGCGGGGGTCCGCCGCGCCGGGCCCGAGGGAGCGGGCGTGCAGGCGGGCCTCCGGGATGTCGGAGGCGGAAATCATCGCCTCGATGGCGTCCAGCCGCAGGGTCGCCCGGGTGGTGTCGTCGGCGGCGAGCTCCGAGGCCAAGCGCAGGGTGCGGGCCGCCTCCCGCC
>DUOR01000369.1 GCA_012838715.1 Actinomycetales bacterium | reverse complement strand
TCATGGTCACCTGGCTCCCCCGCGCCATGCTCGCCGCCTGGAACTCGTGGGTGCGCCACACCAACACCCGCCAGCCCGTGCCCGGGATGGCCGAGTTTTACCGTGAACTCCTGCGCAATCACCCCGGCGCCCCCGTCGTCTACTTGTCCACGGGCGCCTGGAACACCTTTGAAACGCTCGAGGCCTTCATGGCCACGCATTCGCTTCCCGACGGCCCCATGCTGCTCACCGACTGGGGCCCCACCCCAACCGGTCTGTTCCGTTCGGGGCCGGAGCACAAGAAGGTCCAGCTGCGGAATTTGTTCATCGACTTCCCGGACATCACGTGGATTCTGGTCGGCGATGACGGGCAGCACGACCCGTTGATTTACGGCGATGCCGTGTTCGAGCATCCCGACCGCATCGCCGGCGTGGCGATCCGGCAGCTGTCCCCCGGCGAGCACGTGCTGTCGCATGGCACGGCGACCGCCCGCGAGACCATCGATCCGGAGGGGCGCATGGGAGTGCCCGTGATAATGGGTGCCGACGGCCACGAACTGCTGGCGAACTACCGCGCGAACCCGTTGCCGATCCTGGAGGGCGACGTCGAGGGCGATCGCGCGGATCGTTATGAGGTCGCGGGCGAGACCGAGGGCGAGGTCGAGGGCGAGGGCACCAGCCCGAACGAGAGCGCGGGCGAGGGCACCAGCCCGAACGAAAGCTAGCCGTTGCCTTTTCCCCTGCTCGCGTGCGTTTGCCGGCGTTAGCGCCGGCGTCAGTGCCGACGTTTGCGTCAGTGACCGCGGGCGGCTACCTCCTGGTCGGCGAGGACACCAGCGCAAACGAGGGATAGTTGGCCGGGAGGCCATCGCCGTCGGCAAGCAAAAAGAGTTAGTGCATTTGGATACGCCGCGACAAGTAGCAGGTCTGACCACCTGCACGTTTGCGAGCGCAAAACCGGGTCGGTGTATCCAGATGCCCTAAGCATTTTTACGTCGGCAGACGACGACGGCACGCGCCGGCAATAAGAGGGCACGGCGCGCGGCAACGACGCATACCGACCGCGGGCAACGACTACAGCATCGGTTCGGTCAGCTCGCTCGGCTCGTATTCGACGGTGCCGCCGAGCTGCTCGACGGTCGCGTTCAACGCACCGAAAAAGTGGTCGACGTGGGGCTTGAGGTCAACCGTGCCCCGAGTGTTAGTCCACGCCACGGAGAAGGCACCGCCGGCGCACTTCATCTCGCCGTTCTCGGAGTCCTCGGTGATCATGGCCGACATGCCAAGAATGTTCTTGGCGAAATTGCCGACGTTCATCATGAGCATCCCCGTGCCCTCCCCATCGGAGTCGGCCTTGAAGGCGCCGAGGTACGCAGTCATCTTCATCATCGCGGGCTCCTCCGGCAACGCCAGATTCCGGGCGAACGACTCCATGAACTGGACCTTCCCGACCGGCGCAGAGAACTGCGCCTTCAACGGAGCGGGATTTGGGTTCCCGGGGCCGGGCGCACCCGGGGCCGCCGCAGCGGTGCCCGGCCCACTGTCGAAATTGCCCTGCTTGGAATCAAGTTCCGTCCTTCTGACGAATTCCGAAGCGCCCAGGAACCCGAAGGCGAGCAAGAAGATAAGGACGATGGCGGGAATATCATCGTCGGAAAAGCCCGCGACGCCCGTCCACGCCATTCCCCAAGCCAGGAAAACGAAGCCGATGACTCTGAGCAGAAGCGACAGTTTGATGGGCAGCGCCGCAAATACCTCCTTCGCGCTCTCGAACCCCTTCTTCGCGATCTCGAAGCCCTTCTGCGCGCCCTCCGCAGCGGACTGCGCGAACTGTCCGGCATTCTGGGCGAATTGATTAGGCGGCTGCGCACCACCCTGCTGGAACTGGTGCTGGGGATGGGGGTGCTGGAACTGGTTCGAGGGCGGCCCCTGCTGGAATCCCTGGGGCGGCGGTGCCTGCTGGAATCCCTGGGGCGGCGGCCCCTGCTGGAATCCCTGGGGCGGCGGTGCCTGCTGGAATCCCTGTGGCGGCGGTGCCTGCTGGAATCCCTGTGGCGGCGGCGCGGCAGGTTCCGGAGCCGCATGCCTGGGCCGGGTCGTACCGGCATCTTCGGTGGTCGGGACCGCCTCGGGCTTTTCCGGGTTCGGGTTGTCGGGGGAAGTCATGATGGCCTTTCGGTGAGCGCCCGGGCCTTGGTTCGATGAGCGGCAGCCGGAGCGCGGTTCAGTTTTGGCTGCGGCTAATCCGTGTTTTGGGTGTACGTGAACTCGCCCTGGAAGTGGGCGCAGGTGGCTTCGATGCCTTTGAAAATGCGCTCGATGTCCTTGGTGGAGTTGACCAGTCCGTTGGTTTCACCCCAGGACAGGACGCTCGCTTCGCCGGTGCAGTGCGTTGACCAGCCGTCTTCCTTGGTTTCGATCATTACCGCCATTTCCATGTCCTGGCTGATGCGGTTGCCGACGCGAAAGAGAATCAGCCCGTTGTCGTAGTCGACGTGGCCGACGTGGAGGCCACCCATGACGGTGGGTGCCGCCATTGGGAGGTTGAGGTAGTTGAGCAGGGCACGCATGAATTCTTCGCCGGCGACGGGGGCGCGGAAGTGTTCGGTCGTGTGCGTTGCGGTTTGGCCTTTCTGGTGGCTGCCGCGAAACACCGCCCGTGTGGTGCCTTCCCACAGTTTGTCTTTCAGCCATACCCAGCCCATGGCGATAATGAAGATCACGGCGAAAAAGAGGATGGTTTCCATTGTCGACCTCCGATGTGGAATATGCGCGCGGCCCGGTTGTCCACGCCGGTTTCCGGTGATGGTTGTCGCCGACGCTGGGGCGCCACTTGAGGTCGATCGTATTGGAATTGCCGTTCTACCAGCAGGTTCAACCCTATAGGTGGTCACCCGTTGATGGTCGGTCATCGTCGCCGGCTGTTCTTCGCGCCGTTGTCGGCTTTCTCGTCCACTTCCGGTTTCCCACCCGAACTTTCCCGGGCCCATCTGGCTTCCTTCCCGCGTGTGTTGGCGGGAGGCCAGCGACGTCGGCAAGCCGAAGAAAAGGCCGCAAAGAGCAGGCGGCGGCGAGAAAGGGGGCAGCGAAAAGGCGGCAGTGAGAACGCTCCAAGGAGCCAGCGAGAGGGGTGAGCAAAAGGGGACGAGCCGGAAGAGTTAGTGCATTTCGATACACCGCCGCGGGTTGCAGATCTGACTACCTGGGCGTTTGCAGGCGCGATTTCGTGTCGGTGTATCCAGATGCGCTAAGGCCGCCTTCCGCCACATCCCCAAGCTTGCCGACGCCCCCGCGGCGCAGGCCGTTGCTTGCCGACGCCCCCGCGGCGCAGGCCGTTGCTTGCCGACGCCCCCGCGGCGCTCATTTCCCCCCTTTCCGACGGTGCAGCTTCGGCGCGACGGCCGATTTCGGCGGTCGTCGCCAGGTGGCGTCGGAAGACAACGCGCATCGGGCAAACGCGCGGTGGACAGGGCGCACGCGCCGTCCCGCGGCTACTCCCCCGCGTCGTCGAAGTCGCTGAGCTCGCCGCGGACCATGGCCACGCGGGCGGCGTTCAGGATGGCGAGGATGTCGATGATCTCCTGCGCAATCGCACCCATCAGCGGCGTGAGCAGGCCGAACACCGCCAGAATCATTCCCAGGATGGACAGGCCCATGCCTCCGAGCACCGACTGCAGGGCGATGCGGCGCATGCGGGCGCCGATGTGCATCAGGTCGTCGAGACGCTCCAGGGAGGAATCCAGCACCACCGCGTCGGCGGCCTCGGCGGTGACGTCCGAGGTCGCGCCGAAGGCGATGCCCGCCGACGCGGCCGTCATCGCCGGCGCATCGTTGATGCCGTCGCCGAGGAACAGCGTCGGCCCCTCCGCGGTCTTGCGGCGCACGATCTCCAGCTTGCCCTCGGGGCTCACGCCGCCGTGGACCTCCTCGATGCCGACCTTGTCCGCCAGGCGGCGGACCTCCTCCTCGCGGTCGCCGGAGATGATCATCATCTCCGTCACCCCGTGCTTCTTCGGCAGGTGCGCCACGAATTCGGACGCCGAGCCGCGCGGTTCGTCGCGGAAGGCGACGGTGGCGGCGTAGGCGTCGTCAAGCAACAGCACGGACTCCATGCCCACCTCGCGCGGCGGGAGCAGCGGCACCGAGTCGGGGTCAATCTCGGCGAGGCCCTTGCGGTTGGTGAGGCGCAGCTCGACGCCGTCGACGACGCCGACGAGGCCCTGGCCCGGGCGCTCCGACACCGAATCGACCGGCGGCAGCTCGAGGCCGCGGTCCTTCGCGGCCTCCACGATGGCGGTGGCCAGCGGGTGCTTCGAGTAGACCTCGACGGCGGCGGCCTTCGCCAGCAGCTCGTCGGCGTCGATGCCGGGCGCCGCGGAAATGTCCGTGACCACCGGCCGGCCGTAGGTCAGCGTGCCGGTCTTGTCGAACATGACGGTCTTGACGCGGCCGACGTCCTCCAGCATCGCCGGGTTCTTCACGATGATGCCGCGCTTCGCCGACAGGGAAATCGCGCCGATGATGGCCACCGGCACGCCAATGAGCAGCGGGCACGGGGTCGCGATGACCACGACCGCCAGGAAGCGCGACGGGTCACCGGAAATGAGCCAGCCGACGATGCCCAGCGCCACCGCGATGACCGTGTACCAGCCGCCGAGGCGGTCGGCCATGCGGCGCATCGGCGGGCGGTTGTCCTCGGCTTCGCGGAGCACGCCGACGATTTTGGCGTAGCGGGAGTCGACGGCGCGCTTGTCGGCGCGGACGGTCAGCGCCGATTCGCCGTTGACGGCACCGGAAATGACGGCGGAGCCCTTCCGCTTGGGCACCACGTACGGTTCGCCGGTGAGGTAGGACTCGTCCATCGCGCCGTGGCCGTCGACGACCTCGCCGTCGACCGGGCACAGTTCGTGCGGCAGCACCATCAGCAGGTCGCCGACGTTGACTTCGTCGGCGTGGATGTCGTCGACGCCGTCGGCGATGCTGTCCCCGCGCAGGCGGTGGGCCACCGACGGGCTGCGGCGGGCCAGGGCGTCGAGGGTCGCCGACGCGCGTTTCGACGCCGCCGCCTCGAGGGCCTCGCCACCGGACAGCATCAGCACGATAATCGCCGCGACCAGCCATTCCCCCATGATCACGGCGGTGATGATGGAAATCGCCGCGAGCATGTCCGCGCCGCCGCGGGCCTTGATGGCGCCCTTGACCACGTCGATGGTCAGGGGGACGCCGCCGACGACGACGATTGCCACCAGCGGCCAGTCCGCCGCCCAACTGTCCAGCCCGAAGCCGAATTTGAGGATCAGGTGCAGCGCAATGGCCACCAGCGTGGCAATGGCCAGGACGCCATCGCGCGAGGATGCGAACCCGCGCAATGCCTGCGCTGCGGTAGGTGAGCCCGTGGGTTCGCCGACGGGCGCCTTCGTCGTGTCCAATGCCGTACCCATGATTCCATTATGGCCCGGAAAAATTACGTTTACCAGCAAGTTTGCACTAGGTGCATTTATGTTGGTCTGGCTTACCTGGCTATTCGGGAGTGGTGTGGCTTTGCATTCATCGCCTTTCCGACGGTCGCCATTCCGGTCCCCATTGCGACGATTAATTCATGAGGAAAACGATTTTCACCGGAGTCGCCGCAACCGCCACCGCCCTGCTGCTGACCGCCTGCGGGGCCGGCGGCGGTGAATTCGAGGACATGGACGAGTGGCTCGCCGAGGTCGAAGAATCCGGCATCGTGTGCGAGCAGGTGCACCGCATCGGCGAGGGCGCCGATGAGGGTGGCGCCGAAGCCCAGGGCGAGGGCGAGGAAACGACCGAGATCCAGTCGGATTTCGGCATCATCAGCTTCGCCGATTGTTTCCAGGAGGACGGCACCGCCTCGATGCGCATGTTCGATTCCGAGGAGTCGAACGTCTATCGCATCGACGCCCTGCGCGAGCAGCCGGAGTACCACGTGAACACGCCGGCGGTCCTCAAGGGCGACGCCTGGGCCGTGGACTGCACCTCCGTTGAGCTGTGCGAACAGTGGGCGGAGCACTTCGACGGCGAAGTTCTCGTCGCCCCGGACTTCTAGCCCCGCCCACTAACCCGGCCCGCTAACCCGGCCCGCTAATTCCGTCCGGGCGCACCTCCGTTCCTCCTCAGCCTCGCTCCGCCGCCCGACCCGCTAATTCCGTCCGGGCGCATCTCCGCCGCCCCGGCCGCCGCCCCGGCCGTCGAGGCTCTCGAGTCCGGTCTGGAACGCCTCGAGATGGTTCCGCGCCCCGGACAGCAGGTACTCGTACGTCTCGACGAGCTCCGGGTCCTCCGTCCGCGCGATGATGTCCTCGAGGTCGGCGATGTCGCGTTCCTCCAGTTCAATGCCCACGACCAGGGCTTCGCGTTCCGAGGTCAATCCCCGGTCGAGCCACCCGTCGTAAAGCGCTTGAATCTCGTCGATGGTGTACTCGCCCGGTTCGGGCACGACGGCGGCACGCATCATGCCGAGGCGGTCCATCTGCCCGGTCAGTGCGTCCATGTGCCGCTGCTCGGCCTCGGCGATTTGCGCGAATTGCCGTGTGCCCCACGCCTCGTCGAGCGCGGTGTACAGGTCGCGGGCCATCCGCTCCTCCTCGAAGGAGTAGCTGATGTCGTCGAGGGTCTGCTGGTCGACGTCGCCCGGCGCCGCCTCGCTTTCCGACGCCTCCACCCCCGCATCCGCCCCGTTCCCCGGCTGCCCCGTGTTAGTGGTGGTCGCGGTGTCCGTGGTGGTGGCCGTGGTGGCAGAGGTGCCGGTGGGGTCTTCTGCGTCCGTGGTGGCGTCTGTGGCGCAGGCTCCGAGGGTCGCGGCGAGGATGATCGCGGCGGCCCCGGCGGAGAGCTTCCGGGCGGCCCGGTTGCGGTTCGGCCGCGATGACGTGGTCATGGTTGTCCCTTCCGGGCCCGGTGGCGGCGACGCCGTCCGGAAGCCGATGACCAGCGGGCCTCCTCGCACCGACAATACGCCTCGGGGTATCGGGCGGGAAAGGTTCTTCGGGCTATCCGGCAGCGGGCTATCCGGTGGGTAAGCCTTCTCGGGCTATCCGGCGGGTAGGCCTTCACGGGCTTCCCAGCGGGTGGGTCTTCTCGGGGTATCCGGCGGGTGGGTCTTCTCGGGGTATCCGGCGGGAAGTGTCCGGCCGCCCCGGCCGTTGCTTTTCGGCCGGGCGAAGAATTCAACATTCATGTCGACGTTTTGCAACAGAAAAGCCCCGAATCAGCGTGGATTCGGGGCGTTTTCGTTGCGGATCGTTGACGCGAATGTTGAATTCGCGGGGGTGGTGCCGCGGCCCCCTCGTCGTTAAGCGAAAGCGGCGCACCGCGCGCATCAGGCGCCGGCGCGCCGTCCCACCGCTACACGTTGAAGTACTTCGCCTCCGGGTGGTACAGCACGAACGCGTCGGTGGACTGCTCGGGGTGCAGCTGCAGCTCCTCGGACAGCTCGACGCCGATGCGCTCCGGCTCCAGCAGCTTCACCATGTCGATGCGGGACTCGAGGTCCGGGCACGATCCGTAGCCGAAGGAGTAGCGGGCGCCGCGGTACTTCAGGTCGAAGAAGTCGCGGGTGTCGTCGGAGTCGTCGCGGCCGGCGGTGGTGCCGTCGGAAAATGCGAGCTCGGAGCGGACGCGCTGGTGCCAGTACTCGGCCAGCGCCTCGGTGAGCTGCACGCCGATGCCGTGGACCTCGAGGTAATCGCGGTACTCGTTGGCGGCGTAAATCTCGTTGGCGAAGTCCGCGATGGGCTGCCCCATCGTGACCAGCTGGAACGGCAGCACATCGACCTGACCGGCTTCGATGGCCTTCTCCCGGGACCGGATGAAGTCCGCGATGCACAGGAAACGGCCCCGCTGCTGGCGCGGGAAATCGAAGGTGACCACCGGCTCGGCGGTCGGGTCCGGCTCCTCGCCCTCCGCGGGCAGCGGCAGGACGTGGACCTTCTCCCCCTCGGACACCGCCGGGAAATAGCCGTACACGACGGCCGCATGCTGCAGGATGTGCTCGGCGCGCAGACGCTGCAGCCACGCGCGCAGCCGCGGCCGACCCTCCGACTCCACCAGCTCCTCGTACGACGGCCCGTCCTCGCCGCGGGTGCCGCGCAGGCCCCACTGCCCCATGAACAGCGCACGCTCATCCAGGGTGGTCAGGTAATCGTCGAGGGCGACGCCCTTCACGATGCGCGTGCCCCAGAAGGGCGGCTTCGCGACGGGAACGTCCTCGGCGACGTCGGAACGCGCCGGCACCTCCACCTCGTCGGCCTTGGCGGCGCGCTCGGCGGCGATGCGCCGGGACCGCTCGTGGCGCTCCTTGCGCTTGGCCTTCGCCTCCGCGGCGGCGATGGCCTCCGGCGAATCGGGCGCCGGGCCGTCGCCGCGCTTGACGGCCATGATCTCGTCCATGAGGCGCAGGCCCTCGAAGGCGTCGCGCGCGTAATGGACGTCGCCGCCGTAAATCTCGTCCAGGTCGTTCTCGACGTAGGTGCGGGTCAACGCCGCGCCGCCGAGCAGCACCGGGTACTGGTCCGCGACGCCGGAGGAGTTCATCTCCTCCAGGTTCTCCTTCATCACGACGGTCGACTTCACCAGCAGACCGGACATGCCGATGACGTCCGCCTCCGATTCCTGGGCGGCGCTGAGGAAGTTCGCGATCGGCTGCTTGATGCCGATGTTCACCACGTTGTAGCCGTTGTTCGACAGGATGATCTCCACGAGGTTCTTGCCGATGTCGTGGACGTCGCCCTTCACCGTGCCGATGACCATCGTGCCCTTCGACCCGGTGGAATCCTCCGCGTCCATGAAGCCCTCGAGGTACGCCACCGCGGTCTTCATCGTCTCGGCGGACTGCAGCACGAACGGCAGCTGCATCTGGCCGGAGCCGAACAGGTCGCCGACGGTCTGCATGCCGCGCAGAAGGTCCTCGTTGACGATGGCCAGCGGGTCCTTCTCCTGCATGCCCGCGTCCAGGTCGGCCTCGATGCCGGTGCGCTCACCGTCGATGATGCGCTGCGCGAGACGGTCGAAAAGGGGCATGGCGGCGAGCTTCTCGGCGCGGGCGTCCTTCGCGTCGGCGGCGGACACGCCCTCGAACAGCTCCATGAAGGTCTGCAGCGGGTCGTAGGCGCCGTCCGGGTGGTCGTCGCCGCGGCGGCGGTCGTACACCATGTCCAGGGCGACTTCGCGCTGCTCCTCGTCGATGCGGTTCATCGGCAGGATCTTGGAGCTGTGCGCGATGGCGGAGTCCAGCCCGGCCTCGATGCACTCGTTGAGGAACACGGAGTTCAGCACCTGGCGGGCGGCCGGGTTCAGGCCGAAGGAGATGTTCGACAGGCCGAGCGTGGTGTGCACGTTCGGGCGGCGCTTCTTCAGTTCGCGGATGGCCTCGATGGTCTCGATGCCGTCGCGGCGGGTCTCCTCCTGGCCGGTGGAGATGGGGAAGGTCAGGCAGTCGACGATGATGTCCTGCTCGCGCAGGCCCCAGGTGCCGGTGATGTCCTCGATGAGGCGCTCGGCGATTTCGACCTTCTTTTCCTTCGTGCGGGCCTGGCCCTCCTCGTCGATGGCCAGGGCGACGACTGCCGCGCCGTGCTCCACCGCGAGCTTCATGATCCGCGTGTACCGCGAGTCCGGCCCGTCGCCGTCCTCGAAGTTCACCGAGTTCAGGGTGCTGCGGCCGCCGAGCTTCTCCAGGCCGGCGCGCAGCACGTCGGGCTCCGTGGAGTCCAGCATCACGGGCAGCGTGACCTGGGTGGCCACCTGCGCCGCCATGGTGGACATGTCGCCCTGGCCGTCCCGGCCGACGTAGTCGACGCACAGGTCAATCATGTGGGCGCCGTCGGTCACCTGGCCGCGCGCGATGTTCAGGCAGGTCTCGATGTCGCCGGCGAGCATCGCCTCACGGAACGCCTTCGAGCCGTTGGCGTTGGTGCGCTCGCCGACCATCGTGATGCCCGTCGTCTGGGTCAGGGGCATGGTCGAGTAGAGCGATGCGACGTCGTCAAGCTTGTTCGGGGTGCGCTGCTTGCGCACCGCCGGGCCACGGTCGGCGTAGTCGCCCTCGCCGGTGATGGCGTCGCGGACGCGGGACACGTGCTCCGGGGTGGTGCCGCAGCAGCCGCCAACCATGGACAGGCCGTAGTTCTCCACGAAATCGCGCAGCGCCGACGCCAGCTCGGGGGCGGTCAGCGGGTACGTCGCGCCGTCCTTGCCCAGCACCGGCAGGCCGGCGTTCGGCATGACCGACACCGGAA
This sequence comes from Actinomycetales bacterium, assembly GCA_012838715.1. GTDB lineage: Bacteria > Actinomycetota > Actinomycetes > Mycobacteriales > Mycobacteriaceae > Corynebacterium. Next base: position 840 of record DUOR01000369.1, on the reverse strand, counting down.
TCGGCGAATTGTTGGACAGGTAGCGCAGGTGCTCGCTCATCTCGTCCGGGCCGGTGGCGCAGTTCAGGCCGATCATGTCGATGCCCAGCGGCTCCAGCGCGGTCAGCGCCGCACCGATTTCGGAGCCCATCAGCATCGTGCCCGTGGTCTCCACCGTGACGTGGACGATGATCGGGATGCGCTTGCCCAGCTCCCGCATCGCCGCCTTCACGCCGTTGACCGCCGCCCGCACCTGCAGCAGGTCCTGCGCCGTCTCGATGAGGAACACGTCCGCCCCACCATCCAGCATGCCCAGGCCGCACTCCGTGTACGCGTCGCGCAGCACGGAATACTCGGCGTGGCCGAGGCTCGGCAGCTTCGTGCCCGGACCAATCGAACCGGCCACGAACCGCGGCATGCCCTCGCGCCCCGGACCCATCTCGTCCGCCACGCGGCGCGCGATGGCCGTGCCCTTCTCCGCCAGCTCGCGAATGCGGTCCTCGATGTCGTAGTCCGCGAGGTTCGGCAGGTTGCAGCCGAACGTGTTCGTTTCCACGAAGTCGGCGCCGGCCTCGAAGTACGCGCGGTGAATCTGCTCCAGCACGTCGGGACGCGTGTGGTTGAGGATCTCGTTGCAACCCTCGAGGCCGAGGAAATCATCCTCGACGTCGAGGTCGAAGCCCTGCAGCATCGTGCCCATGGCGCCGTCGCCGATGAGCACGCGTTCTTGCAGGGCACTGAGGAAAGCGGAATCCACCTGTTCGACCATGGGTAGACACCTTAGTCTGTTGACGCCGTCAACCCCGACTCGGGTGCGGGTACGCCCTCGCATGCGCCCCTCTCCTCACGTGCGCCCCTCAC
>DUOR01000368.1 GCA_012838715.1 Actinomycetales bacterium | reverse complement strand
CGGTTGGCCGGAGTGGTTGCGCCGCGTGGGCCCCGTCTACGCGCCGTGGTCGCCGGCCCCGACCGCCGAGGACGACAAGTACACCGGCGGCGTCGTCGGCGTCTGCGCGGGCTCGCCCCGCTACCCGGGGGCCGGCGTGCTCACCAGCACCGGCGCGGTGCGGGCGACGAGTTCCATGGTCCGCTACATCGGCGACCTCGCCCCCGAGGTCGTCCGCGCGCTGCCGGAGGTCGTCGCGCACGACACCGTCTCCTCCTCGGAGCGCGTGCAGTCCTGGGTCGTCGGCCCCGGCCGCGGCACCGGCGACGACGCCGCCGCGGAGCTCGGCGAACTGCTGGCCCGCCCGGAGGCACTGCTCATCGACGCCGACGCGCTGACCCTGCTGTCCGAGCGCCCCGAGCTGCTCACCGCGCTGCGCCGCCGCACCGGCGAGAGCCTGCCGACGATCCTCACCCCGCACGCCGGGGAGTACCGCCGCCTCGCCGCCGCCATCGATGCGGGTGCGGACCCCGGCGCCGCGACGCTGCCGGACCCGGCCGCCGATCCCATCGGCGCCGCCGACGCCCTGGCCACGGACATCGGCTGCACCGTCCTGCTGAAGGGCCGGCACACCGTCGTGGCGGAGCCGCCGTCGGAGGATCCGTCGACGCGCATCATCCACGTCATCGACGCGGGCACCTCCTGGGCGGCGACCCCCGGCTCCGGCGACGTCCTCGCCGGCGTCATCGGCGCCTGGATGGCCCGCTCGATGGCCAAGGGGCAGCGCCTGGAGCGCCGCCACCCGCGCCAGCGCGGCCGTTGGAACCCCATGGAAACGGTGCCCGCCGCGGTGTCGATCCACGCCCGCGCCGCCGAGATCGCGGCCCGCACCCCGTCGGGCCATGCCCCCACGTCCGCGTCCTTCATCGCCGAAGCCATCCGGGAGGCCACCGCGTTGGTGGCACAATGACGGGCATGACGTCCACCGGGAACGAGCGAAACCTCAACGGAAACGGCGCGCCGGGCGGTAACCCCGCCCCGGCCGGCCCCTCGTCGGCCGACCCCGCCCCGCCGTCCACCGTGGATTTCCCGGGCCTGCTGTCCCAGACGGTGGACCTGGACGCGGTGGCGCACAACGTGGGCGCCATCAAGAAGGCCTCGGGCGCCCGCCGCCTGATGGCCGTGGTGAAGGCCGACGGCTACAGCCAGGGCGCCGTGCAGGTCGCCTGCGCCGCGCTGGCCGGCGGCGCCGATCAGTTGGGCGTGGCCACCCTGCAGGAATCCCTCGAACTCCGCGAGGCGCTGGAGCTCCGCGGCACCGGCGCGACCCTGCTGGCCTGGCTGTGGCATCCCGACGAGGGCCTCGAACTCGAGGCGGCCGTCGCCTCCGGCGTGCAGCTGGGCATCCCCAGCGAGGAGCACCTCGAGGCGGCCATCGCCGCGGGCCGCCGCGCGCGGGTCGTGCCCAAAATCACCGTGATGGCGGACACGGGCCTGAACCGCTCCGGTATCCAGGTCCTCGGCGGTGCTTTCCGACGCGCGATGCCCGCCCTCGCCGACGCCCACGCCCGCGGCGAGGCCCAGGTGACGGGCGTCTTCTCGCACCTCGCGTGCGCCGACGAACCGGGCCACGAATCCATCGACATGCAGGCCGGGAGGTTCCGCGAAGCGGCGGAGCTGCTCGCCGAAGCGGGCGTCGGAAAGCAACTGAACCACCTGGCGAACTCCCCGGCGGCGCTCACCCGCCCCGACCTGGCGTTCGACATGGTGCGCCCGGGCCTGGCCGTCTACGGCCTCGAGCCTGTCTCCGGCCGCGACCACGGGCTGCGCGCCGCGATGCGCTGGGAAGCGCGGATTCCGCTGGTCAAGCCGCTGCGCAAGGGTGAGGCCGTCAGCTACGGGCGCACCTGGACCGCCGACCGCGACACCACCATCGCGCTCATCCCGTGCGGCTACGCCGACGGCATGCTGCGCTCGGCGTCCGGGAAATTCGAGGTGGCCATCAACGGCGTGCGCTACCCGCAGGTCGGCCGCGTGTGCATGGACCAGTTCGTCGTCGACCTCGGCCCCGACGCGCCCGTCCGCGCCGGTGACGTCGCGGTCATCGTCGGCAACCGGCCCGGCGAACCCACCGCCGACGAACTCGCCGCGGCCGCCGGCACCATCAACTACGAAATCCTCACCGCACCCCGCGGCCGCACCAGAAGGCGACACATCGGCGGCGAATATTAAGCGAGGCCCAGGGGGGACGTGGATAGGATCTGAACTATGGCGGACATCGAAAAGAGCAAAGGCGGGCTGGGCGGGGCCCCCGTGTGGGGACTCGTCGCGGGCGCCGGCGCACTCGTCACCGCCGCCGGCGCGGGCCTCGTGGGCATCCGCGAGCACATGCTCACCCGCAACTCCCCGGCGACGCCCGAATCCATGCTCACCCTCGGCCGCCCCACCTGGCGCGGCACCGTCGAATCCGACGACGGCCTCGGACTGAGCGTCGTGGAGCGCGGCTTCCAGACCGCCCCCGTCACCATCGTGTTCACCCACGGCTACTGCCAGCGCAAGGACACCTGGTGCCTGCAGTCCCACCACTTCCGGCGCGCCTTCGGCGACGAAGCGCGGCTGCTGTTCTGGGACCAGCGCGGCCACGGCGACTCCGGCGACCCCGAGTCCGAGGCGTGCACCATCGCCCACACCGCCGCCGACCTCGCCGCCATCATCCGCGAGCGCGTGCCCGCCGGGCGCATCTTCCTCGTCGGCCACTCGATGGGCGGCATGACCGTGATGGCCTTCGCGGCGCGCTACCCGGAACTGATGGAACGCGTGTCCGGGGTGGCGCTGCTGTCGACGGCGTCGCGCGGCCTGGACAAGGGCGGCATCCCGCAGATGATGCTCGGGCCCATCGGCAACGCCCTGACCCGCACCGCCAAGTCCCTGCCGGAGCTGGCCAACCAGCTGCGCGTCCTCGCCCGCGCCGGCGGCGTGCCCCTCATCCGCGGCGGCTCCTTCGGCGACCAGCGCGTGGCCAACGGCCTGGTCAAGCTCAACGAGCGGATGATCAACGACACCTCGTCGACGACCATCGTCAACTTCTTCGGCGCCCTGCAGCTGCACGACGAATCCGACGGCGTCGCGGCCCTCGAAGGCGTCCCCGGCATCGTGCTGTCCGGCGACCGCGACCGGATGATCCCCTACGGCCGTGCGGTCGACATCATCGAGGAATGGCCCGACGCCCGCCTCATCCGCGCCGCCGGCGCCGGCCACATGGTGCAGCTGGAGCAGCCGAAGCTGGTCAACGAGTCCATCGAGACGCTCGTCCGCGAGCACTGGCCGGTGTAGGCCGCGGCCGCGGCGTTACCCTTTGGGCATGACTTTCCCCTCCACCGGTGAACGGGTCCTGGCCACCACCGAGGACATGCGCGCGTTCGGCGCGGAGCTCGGCGCGTCCCTGGCCGCGGGCGACGTGGTCATCCTCGACGGCCCCCTCGGCGCCGGCAAGACCACGCTGACCCAGGGCATCGCCTCCGGGATGGGCGTCCGCGGCCGCGTGACCAGCCCGACCTTCACCATCGCCCGCGAGCACCGTTCCACCGTCGGCGGCCCGGACCTGGTGCACGTCGACGCCTACCGCCTGTTCGGCGAGGAGGGCCCGGCGGCGGATTCCGGGGGGTCCGGGATGGCGGCCCTCGATGCACTGGATTCCCTGGACCTCGACACGGACCTGGAGGAATGCGTCGTCGTCGCCGAATGGGGCGCCGGCCTGGTGGAGCAGCTCTCCGACACCTACCTCCTGGTCACCATCGACCGCGAGGCGCTGCGCGGGGGAGCGGGCGACGGGGCAGTGGGCGACGGGGCAGTGGGCGACGGGGCAGTGGGCGACGGCGGCGATGACTGGGGCGACGACTTCGGCGGCGACGAGCCGCGGCTGGTCCGCTGGCGCCGCGTAAGCTGACGGCCATGTTCGTTCTCGCCGTCGACACGTCCACGCCCCGGGTAACGGCCGGGGTCGTCCGGGTCGAGGGGTTCGCCGTCACCGAACTGTCGGTCGCCGGCCACGTCGATGCCCGCGCGCACAATGAGGTGCTCACCCCGCTCATCCTCGAATCCCTCGGGGCGGCGGGTATTTCGCGTGCCGACGTCTCGGCGGTCGTCGCCGGTTGCGGCCCCGGCCCGTTCACCGGGCTGCGGGTGGGCATGGCCACCGCGGCGTCGTTCGGCGATGCGTGGCAGGTGCCCGTGCACGGCCTCTGCTCCCTGGATGCGTTGGCGCACCCGGGCGGCGAGCCGATGGCGGGGGACGTCCTCGCGGTCACCGACGCCCGCCGCCGTGAGGTGTACGCCGCCGCCTACCGGGACGGCGGCCGCGTGTGGGGTCCGGCGGTGCTCAAGGCCGCCGACGTCGCCGCCGCGGTGATCGAGGCCGTTGGCGACTTCGAATTCACCTCCCTCGTCGGCGACGAGGCCAAGTGCGGCGACGTCGTTGCCGGGCTGGCCGAAGCTGGCGGGAACGCCCCGGAGATCATCGCCGCGTACCCCTCGCCGGCGGGCCTGGTCGCCGGTGCCGTCGCGGATCTCGCCGACGGCCGCGACGCCGACGAGCGCGATTCCGCCGTCGACCCGGAGGCGCTGCTCGCCGCCCCGGCGGAGCCACTGGTGGCCCTGTACCTGCGCCGCCCCGACGCG
>DUOR01000367.1 GCA_012838715.1 Actinomycetales bacterium | reverse complement strand
GGGCTCTCCCCCGCGGAAGCCTGCGTGCCGGTCACCGTCCTGACCCAGGCGCCAACCGACTTCGTGGGCAGCCCCGTCTACCCCGGCGACGTGTTGCTCCGCTCGACCCGCTTCCCCTCCTGGTGGGCGATCCGCGACCCCGAAGTCCACGCCCCCGCACCGGTGCGCGACACCAACCGGCGCACACCGACATCCACCGAACCCGAGTCCGAGCCGTCGCTGTTCGATGCCAACGGCTTCGACGCCGGCGGCAAGGTCACCGCGGGCTCCAGCGAAAAACCCGACGCTTCGGTGCACGATTCCTTCGGCAAGCTCATCCGCTCCGCCGAATCCACCCTGCGCGATCAATTCCGGGCACATCCGATCAAGGAGCGCACTCTGGACGAGGTCGTCGACCTTTTGCGCGACATCGACCGCAACAACGGCCGCATGCCCGTCGCGGCCCTGAAGGCTCGCTGGGAGCTGGTCCCCCTGCAGCAGCAGGGAGTCATCGCCGAACTGCGGCGCCTGGTCAACATGGACGGCGTCGAAGTGCTCACCGTCGAACGCACCGACCTCGTGCTCAACTCCGAGATGCTCTTCAGCCAGTTCGGCACCGGAAAAGGAAGGTAACCGATGACCGTCTCACCGACTCGCAGGGCCGCCATCATCGACGCACTGCGCCGCGGCACCGTGCCGTCGGCGGGGCTCGACCAACTGGCTGTCGGGCTGGATCACCTCGCACCCACCATCGGCGAAGAGCTCGACCGGGCCGCCGGCGGCGGAGCCGTGTTCAAGGCCATCCGCGGCGAGTACGGGTCGGGTAAAACGTTCGCCGCCCGGTGGATCGAACAACTCGCGCTGTCACGCGGCTTCGCGGTATCGGAGGTGCAGATCTCCGAATTGGAGACCCCGCTGCACAAACTCGAAACCGTCTACCGGCGCACCATCGAAGAACTGCGCACCGACTCCTTCCCCCGCCAAGCGTTTCGATCCGTACTCGATCTCTGGCTGTACCAAGTGGAAACCGACGCCGCGGCCGGCGACGCGAACCCCGAAGAGATCATGGAGGACCGCCTGGCCCCCATCGCCCAGGCCGCACCGGTGTTTCCGCTGGCCCTGCGCGGCTACCGGCGGGCCGTGATGGAGGAAAACGTCGAAGTCGCCGATGGTTTGGCGGCGTGGCTCGGCGGACAACCCACCGTCTCGGCGTCGATCAAGCGTCACGCCGGGGTGAAGTCCAAACTGGATCATTTCACCGCCACCGGTTTCATCCGAGGCCTGTTGGAGATTCTGCGCGGCTCCGGCCATGCGGGCCTGGTGCTCGTCCTCGACGAAGTGGAAACCCTCCAGCGCATGCGGTCGGATACCCGAGAAAAGGCCCTCAACGCGTTGCGACAGTGGATCGATGAAATCGACTCCGGCCACTACCCGGGGCTGTACCTACTCATCACGGGCACCACCGCATTCTTCGAAGGCCCGCAGGGCGTGAAGCGCTTGCCCCCGCTGGATGCGCGACTGCACGTCGACTTCTCCGGCGATCCCCGCTGGGACAACCCCCGACTGCCGCAGGTGCGACTGCGCAGCTTCGACCTGGAACGGCTGGGAAAGGTGGGCCGCAAGGTCCGCGACCTGTACGTATCGGGGTCGAGCCCCCGAGTAGCGGAAGTCGCCGACGACACCTTCGTCGACCAGCTCGCGGCTGCCGTCGCCGGGCAACTGGGCGGGCAGGTGGGCATCGCTCCCCGCCAGTTCCTGCGCACCCTCATCGATGTCCTGGACCGCATCGACCTGCACCCGGACTTCGACCCGCGCACCGATTACACCCTCGACATCAACCCCGCGTCCATGAACGAAGCAGAGAAGGCCGCGGTGTTCACCGACCCCGATGACATCGAGTTGTAATGGGATTCCACGCATTGCATCCGGTGGTCCAGCACCACATCGTCACCACCCTGAGGTGGCCCGGCCTGCGTCCGCTGCAGGAAGCCTCGGTCAGCCCGCTGATGGACGGCGAGGACGCGATCCTCTTGGCGCCGACGGCCGGCGGGAAAACCGAGGCTGCGTTCTTCCCGGTGCTCAGCAGCATGGCCCACGACGACTGGCCCGGCGTCAGCGTCTTGTACGTGTGCCCGCTCAAGGCCTTGCTGAACAACCTGGAATCCCGGTTGCACACCTACGCGTCGTGGCTGGGTCGTCGCGTCGGTGTGTGGCACGGCGACATCGGCCCCTCCGCCCGCAAACGCATGCTCGCCGATCCCCCCGACATTCTGCTGACCACCCCGGAATCGCTTGAGTCGATGATGGTGTCCCGCAGCGTGGATCACGCCCGGTTCCTGGGCAACGTGCGCACCATCATCATCGACGAAGTCCACTCCTTCGCCGGCGACGATCGCGGGTGGCACCTCCAAGCCGTCACCTCCCGCCTGGAAAACCTCGCGGACCACCCCATCCAGCGGATCGGGATGTCCGCGACCGTCGGCAACCCGGATGACTTGCTCGCGTGGCTGCAAGGGTCGCTTCACCGTCCCGGACGCGTGATCAATCCGGACGCAACCGGGTCGGGGCCGGGCACCGGGTCCGTCGTGCCCGACATCCGAGTCGATGCCGTCGAGTCGATCGATCAGGCCGCCACGCTGCTGTCCCACCTGCACCAGGGGGAAAAGCGCCTCGTGTTCGTCGATTCCCGCGCGGGTGCGGAACGGCTGGCGAGCGCACTCATTCAACGTGGCGTGGAGGTCCACCTCTCCCACTCATCGCTGTCCGCGGCCGAACGGCGACGTTCCGAGGAAGCCTTCGCCACCGGCACCGACTGCATCATCGTGGCCACGTCCACCCTGGAACTCGGCATCGACATCGGCGACCTCGACCGGGTCATCCAAATCGGATCCCCCAGCACGGTTTCGTCGTTCCTGCAACGCCTCGGCCGAACCGGCCGCAGGCCCGGGACAACGCGCAATTGCCTGTTCATCGCTCTCGACGACGACCACCTGCTGCGCGCGCTCGGCATGCTGCAGGCATGGTCGGACGGATACGTCGAGCCCGTCACGCCTCCGGTGATGCCGCTGCATCTGGCCGCGCAACAATTCCTCGCCGCCGCATTGTCGGGCGGCGCACTGTCCACCGCAGACTGGCGGAAGCACTGGGCCGGGACGCGGTTGATGGACGGCGACGTACTCGGCCGGGACGGACAAGAGGTCCTCGACTACCTCATCGACGAAGGGATGCTGAACACCGACGGCCCCTGGGCGTTCGTGGGCGAAGCCGCGGAGAAGGAATTCGGCCACCGTCACTTCATGGAACTGCTCAGCGCCTTCACCTCGCCGCCGCTGTTCCGGGTGCTGGCCGGGCAATCCGAACTCGGCACCGTCGAGCAGCAGATCATGACCACCGACGTCGACGGCCCCCTCGTGCTGGCCCTGGCCGGCCGCAATTGGTTCGTCACCTCCGTCGACTGGACCCGCAAGATCATCCACGTCGAGCCCTCGGACCTGCCCGGCGCCGCCCGCTGGGGCCTCTTCGGAGGAACAGTCGGCGCGACCATTTCACAGAGCATCCGTCGGGTCCTCCTGGGCCACAACCCTGCGGGAGTGACGTTGACCAAACGCGCCACGGCGCGGCTGGCGGACGTCCGGGAATCCCACCGGGCAACGGTCTCGGAGTCCGGGCCGGTGTTCCTCGAGTCCGACTCCGAACCGAAGTGGTGGACATGGGCCGGCACCGCGGCGAATCAACGCCTGATCACCTACTTGGGGGACACGCTGGCGAAACCCGGCCAAATGGT